>CAZGCP010000011.1:0-11050 GCA_964524525.1 Candidatus Woesearchaeota archaeon | reverse complement strand
ATCCAGACGAAACCTAAAGCTTCGAATCCTTATCAACGGGCGCACGAGGATTCGAACCTCGATTTACAGGGTTTTTCTGTTATCTCTTTTTAAAAGAGTGGGGTTTTTCTACCACTGTAGTTTCTCTTGTATGAGAAACCCTCCTGGGGAGGTGTGGTGGGAAGTTTTTCTACCACTGTAGTTTCTTTTTGTGAAAAAGAAACCCATCCGAAACCTGTCGTTCTATCCCTTGAACTATGCGCCCATAATATAACTCAATAATCAAGATATTTAAATTTATCAAAACCATTTTAAATCCTTTTTTATTATCTAATACATGGCAAAAAAATCACAAGAGGGACTAACAATAAAAAAAGAAGAAGAGTTTACAGAATGGTTTACTCAATTAATGATTAAGGCAGAACTAGCAGATTATTCTTCTGTTTCTGGTTGTATTGTTTTTCGTCCAGCATCTTATCAAATTTGGGAAAAAATAAAACAGGAATGTGATAAAGAATTCAAAAAAATAGGAGTTAAAAATACATATTTTCCTTTATTAATTCCAGAAAAAGCTTTTCAAAAAGAAGCAGAACATGTAGAAGGTTTTGCTCCAGAAGTAGCTTGGGTAACTCATGCAGGAAATACTAAACTAAATGAAAAATTAGCAATTCGTCCAACATCAGAAACAATAATGTATGAATCATATTCTAAATGGATTCGTTCATGGAGGGATTTACCTTTAATTTTAAATCAATGGAATAATGTCTTAAGATGGGAATTTAATAATCCTGTTCCTTTCTTTAGAACAAGAGAATTTCTTTGGAATGAATTACACTCTGTTTTCTCAAATGAAAAAGAAGCTTTATCTCATGCAAAAAAAGTTATGAAAGCATACGAAAAAGTAACTAAAGATTTAATGGCTCTTCCAGGAATATATGGGAGAAAAACAGAAAAAGAAAAATTTGCAGGAGCTATTTTTTCAGAAAAAAACCACCACTATTTAGAAAATGGGAAAGTAATAGAAGGAACTTGTTTTCATTATGATGGACAAAAATTTGCTCAAGCATATGACATAAAATTTAAAGATAAAGATGAAAATGAAAAATATGTTTTTCAAAACACTCATGCAATTTCAACAAGAATGTTAGGAACTATGTTTGCAATTCATTCTGATAATAAAGGACTTGTAATCCCACCTAAAATAGCAGAAAATAAAATAGCAATCATACCCATATTATTTGAAGATACAAAAAAAAGAATATTAGAAAAATCAAAGGAAATTGAAAAGAAGTTGAAAAAATATTCTCCTATTCTAGATCATAGGGAAGATGTTTCTCCAGGATGGAAATATAATGAACTAGAATTAAAAGGGATTCCCCTCAGAATTGAATTGGGTCCAAAAGATTTAGAAAAAAACTCAGTAATGATTGTTAAAAGGAATACTAGTGAAAAAAAACAAATAAAAATCTCAGAACTAGAAAAAGAAATTCCAAAAATCCTAAGTGAAATTCAAAAAGAATTATACGAAAAAGCAAAAGAAAAATTGCATCAAGCATTAAAAAAAACAATAGATAAAAAAGAATTAATTAATTTAATTAAAAAAGGAAAAGTAGTAAAGATCCCTTTATCTAATTCCATTAAAATAGAAGAACAATTAAAAACAGAAACACAAGGAGCAAAAACACTTTTCATAGATCCTGAAAAAATCAAAGAAGAAAAATGCATCATTTCTGGAAACAAAGCAGATTATTGGGTTTATGTAGGAAAAACATATTAAATACTAACAAATATTGAAAGTATTTTCTTTTTCAATTTACAATAAATTACTCAATCCTTATTGAGTTAATTTCATCTTCCAAGCTAAGTGTTTGTGAAAACAACTCACTAAGCTCTGATTCAACTGCTTGTTTTTCTATCATTTCCTTGCCATCCATTTTTTAATTAAATGACTCAAATTATTTCTTCATTCTAGCTTAAATTAATTAAAGAACTCTTGCCCCTTCTTAACCTAAGCTGAAACTTAGATTAATAGGAGCCTGTGAATTTAATTGAAGCTATTTTACAGACTAAGCTAGGATTTAAACAATTCCACATTGGATAACCTAGTCTTAACTTCATTATGCTTATTAGAAGTATCTTTTATTTATATATTTTTTGAATTCCCAAAAAGTAACAAAAATCAAACTAACTTTTCTAAATTTTCTTTAAAAATCTCAATATCTTCTTTCATTATTCTTGCCCCTACAGCTTTTTCATGACCCCCTCCTGTAGCTCCTTCTAAACTTTCAATAGCTTTCATAATTATATCACGCACATTATTTCCTCTAGCAGAAATATTAACCTTTCCACAGGATTCATAAAGAACAACAATAATTTTTTCAGGGAAAATAAAACTTAATTTATTTGAAATTTCTGCACTCATACTAATTTCTCCCCCATATCTAAAAAACAAAAGCTTACTTTCAGTAGCTTGTTTTTTTGCTTCTAAAACTAATTTACCATATTTTTTTCTCAAAATTTCAAATCTTTTTTTAAAATAATGTTTATTTTCCTCACTAATAATATCATGTGGGCCTTGAACATCTTTTAAAAATTTCATCATTTTAATAACATTAGTCACTTTATCTTTTAGTCCAAAACCCAAAATCAAAGAAATTTTTCCTATTTCAGACAAATAAAATATTTTTGAAGGATTAATTGAATCTATAACTAAATCAGGATATTTTATCTTAAATTCTTTATATTCTTTTTCAGGAAAATATCTATCTGAAATACATCCAATAATCTCTAACCATAAATCTTTTTTTATTATATTATAACAAATATGTGTGACTGGTTCATTTGTCTTTTTTCCTGAAAACAAAGGATTATAATAACTAACAAAATCAGGAATTTCATTTTTATCAATATCATGATGGTCAATCCAAATCAAAGGGATATTGTTTTGTCTTACTTTTTCAAAAAAATCTTGAGAAATTTTGGGTTTATCTAAAACAAAAACAGAATCACAATTTAATTCATTTACTTTTCTAAAATAGTCTTTATTCAACTCAGGAGATTTAATAGGAAATCCTTTCCCTTTTTTAAAACCCCTTTGCAATATTAAAAAACTACACAATCCATCCTGATCATCATCAAATAAAAACAAAGGATTTTGAGATTTATTCAATTGTTCTCTTATTTCACTTAACTCATTTTCTGATAACATAAAAAAAAGAAATAATCTCCTTTTAAGTAATTTGCTTACCTACAAGTATTTTTTCCCTTAAATTTCCTATTTCACCTAATATTGACTTTACATATTTCGGATTTTTTACTACCTTGGAAATTTCTTTTTTATCTGCATTAAATATCTTTGAAAGATTTTTAAAATTTTTAACCAAAAGTTCTACTTTTCTTTGAGGGATATTGGTTTTACTCAATAATCTGTAACCTTTAGGATGCACTTCTTTATCATAAATTTCACCAAAAAGAGTTTCAGTTATATTAGAAGTTTCAATTAAAAAATCAAAATCCATATTTCCCAATAAAGAACTTACCTTAGCATATCTTGATTTAAAATAATCTTTAAGAATTAAACCTCTCCCCTTATTCAAGCCTCCAGTTAATTCTCTAAGTCTCATACTCACAATAACCCCTTCCTTACCTAATTCCACAAGACTTCTTTGAATCATATCAGAAATACGTTTTATAATCTCAATTCTTTGAAGAACATTACAAATATCTCCTGCAGTAACAATATCATTAATTTCCAAAAGATTTAAATTAGATTTTAATTCCCCATAAATCTCTCTTTGCTTTTCCAATATTTGAAGAGTTTCAGTAGCCTTTCTCAAAACTTCTGAACTATTTTCAAGAACATAATTCCTATCTTTATAATAAACAGTTATTTTGTTTTTTCTTTCTGAAACAGCCAAGACAATTGTGTTTAATTCCTTAGCTGTTCTTTCTGCTGCTTGATGTCTTGTACCTGTTTCTTTAGATGAAATCCTGACATTAGGAGATAAAAGTGCATTAACATGTTCAATTCTCCTTAAATCTTCTGAAAGAATTATTGCTCCATCCATTTTAGCAACTTCAACAAGCTTTTGTGGAGTAAAAATAGTATTTAATTTAAATCCTCCCCATCTAACTTTAGAAATTCCTTCTCTTGAAACAACTAACAAAGCCCCCATTCTTGCTCTCATTAAATCATCCAAAGCAGACCTTAATGCGGTCCCAGGAGAAAATTTCATTAATATTTTTATAAATTCTTTTTCTTTTTCTTCTTCTTGCCTTGCTTTAGATATTCTTTTTGATTTAGATTCAACCATCTCTATTAAAAATTCTTTAATTAATTAAAAAAGGTTTTAAAAATATATAAATGTTTTGTAAAAAATTAAAAATCTTCGACAATTTCAGTCCTTAATTTATCATATCCAAAAAAATCCGTAGTATAATTATATGCTCCTGCATTCATAAAAACAATCTTTTCTCCAACTCTTACTTTTTCATTAGGTAAACAAACTTTATATCTAAAAATATCGTCTCTTGTAGGAGAGTTCCCTTTTATTAAATAACTCTCTCCATTATCTTCGTTAGTTTCCCCTTCCACAAGCATTTTAGTATTTGTTAAAAGATTATCCAAAGCACATTTGTAAATTGAAGTATTTATTATAATATTTCTATCATAAATCTGAATTATTTTTGTCTCTAATTTAATACAAGGAGCAGCAAGAAATCTTCCAGGTTCTATAATTGTTTCAACATCGTATTTTTCTAAAAAAGATCTTGCCTTTTCTATTTTATCAAAAATATAATTAAAAACCTTCCCAGAATAACTCCTGTAAATAGCAGGTAAACCCCCTCCTAAATTTAAAAAAGAGATTTTCACTAAATTATCTTCTTTAATTGAATCCAAAATTTCTTTTTTTATTTCCCATTCAGAAATATTTTGCGACTTTCTATGTATATGTATTCCAATTTTTTCGATAAATTTCTCCTCAGAAACATTTTCAATTATTTCATTAACTTTTTTAGAGGGCATCCCATAAACAAAATACTTTCCAGAACCAATCCTATGTTCTTGGAATTTCATCCTCACTGAAAGAAAAATTTTAATTTTTTTTTCATTTATAACATTTAATAAAATTTGTAAATCTTTTTCATTATCTATAACAAATTTTCTAATTCCCTTATTTAGTAAATCAATCAATCCTTTTTTAGATTCTGCTTGAGTAAAAAACCATACTCTGGAGAAATCTTCTTTTGAAAAAATATCAATCTCTTCATTCGAATGTATTGAAAAATCACAATCTTTTGTTTCTTTTTTTAGAATCTCTCCAACCTGATTATTTGTTTTAAAACTATAGCAAACATTTAATCCAAAATCTCTTAATTTTTTATAGTCTTCTAATAATTTTTTTTTTGATAAAACAAACTTTGCTTCAGTCATTTTCAAGAAATCCTCTTTCTTTAAGTTTATCTAAAACACTTGTAATAATTAATGGGAAAGTTATTGTGACATCTCCATTAACAGTTGCTGCCTCTGCATCATCTTTTATTTTTCCCCAAGATTTTGCTTCTTGAGTTGTTGCTCCAGACATACTTCCAGAAGATGAATGACTTGTAGTCAAATAAACAGCATAATCAAAACCCCCACTTAACAAAGCAGAAAAAACAGCGTAATGTTTACTTATAGAACCTCCTAAACTTATCAAACCCTTTTTATCATCAAAACTTAAATCAGTTACAATCCTATTCATATCCCAAATAGTATCAACAATAAAATCCTTATGTTTCTGCTGGAACATAAACAAGTGAAAACCTAAAGAAGAATCTGCAATACCTGGGCAATAAATTGGAATATTGTTCTTTGCTGCCTGATATAAAACAGAATTTTCTTTTCCAGGAGAATTTTCCAAAAGCAAACCTAATTCCCTTAATAATTCCGAAGAACTTACCCGAGGTTTTTTTAAATAAATTTTTTCAAGGAACTCTCCCACTTTATCTTCAAATTTCATATAACTTTCATTTCTAATAATTAAATTACCTATTCTATTTTCTCCTTTTTCATATAAACTTGTGTCATCTGCATAAAAATTAGACATCTCAAAATCTTCCCCTAAGGTTTTCATTATATCTTCTTCAATTGCTCCAGAAGTTGTGACTAAAATATTTGGAATCTTTAAATTACATAATTGAGAAAATAATCCTCTTAAACCAGAAGTAACCATATTAGAAGTGAATGTGAGAAAAATCTTACTCCCAGATTGTTTCATTTTAAGAATAACTTCCACTGCCTGATTCAATTCCGAAGATTGATATCCTAAACTAGAAAAACTGTCTACAAGTTCTTCAACAGACATTCCAGGACTCCACAAAAAATCTTTTACTTTTCTCATTTTAAATAGAATTACAAATATTAATAAAAAACAGGTATTGCCAATTCTTTTATTAATAAATCCTTAATCATAAAAAATAAATAAATACATTGTTTTTAAATGTTTTCAAACAAAATGTTTTTAAAGAATAATAACATTATAAAAATACAATGAATAAATGGTTAGAAATTCTACTTGGATTGGTTTTAGTAGTTATACCTATAGGAATAATACTTCCTGGAAGTGCTCTAGAATCTTGGGGACTTGCTACACTGAATTTTATAAAGGGCGGTATAACTTGTTTAATAATCCTTATAGGAACAATTTTAATAATATTAGGAATAAGTGAACTTAAAAAATAAATTTTTATTTATATTCTTTTGAAATTTTTCTAGTAATTACAAAGATAATAATTCCCATTACTAAAAGTGCTATGAATAAAATCCAAATTTGATTATTTACTTCTTTATTTATCTGTTTAAGTTCTTCTGTACTCAAATCTTCACTACTTTTTACTTTAAAATTAGAACTTGCAGTAGCAACTCCTCCTGGATAAATTAAATTAACACCCAAAACATATCTTCCAGAAGGCAATTCTTTAATAGAAAAATCTTTTTCAAATTCTTTTGTTTTTCCAACAGCAACAGTTTCAGAAGTTACTAAATGTATTTTTCCAGAATAATCTTTTATAGTATAATTAAGAGTAACATCTTTCAAATTAAAAGGTCCTCTCATTTGAATCATTTCTATATTAGCACTCAAATTTTCTTGAGGTCTCAATAATTTCATTCTATCTGGAATTTTAACAAACAAATCAAAAAGATAGCTAATCGAAGTTTCTCCTCCACTTCCATCTCCTTCTTTTCCTGGAACAATAATTTCATCACCAATTGTAACATTTCCAACATTAATTGTAACAAAAATTTCTTTATCTTGATAACTTGTAGAAATAACAAATTTTCCTGTATAAATTCCAATATCATTTATAGGCCCAACATCGAAATCAACAGTCACGGTTTGTCCGGGATTTAAAGATACTTCTTGATTCTGGAAAGAAATTTTATCCATGATTTCTCCTGTTAAATTAATAAAAAAAGTTTCTTGAGATGTTCCTAAATTTGTTATTGAAAGACTATCGCTTTCTACTTTTTCAGTTAAAAGTGTAATATTATAATATTCTTCTGGGGTTGTTTCAAAATCTAATGTTTCGTTTTCTTCGGGTTCCTCTTCATCTTCTGAAGGTTCATCATCCCCTCCGCTACTTCCGCCTCCACCTCCCCCAGAAGAAACAGATACACTAAAAGAAACATTTTCATCATAATTAACAAAACCATCTTCTAAATCAACACAATAAACATCCATAACATAATTTGAATTAGACAAACTCTTTGAATCTGTATGTCCTGTTCCTGTTGCATTAGAAGCCATTGTATAATTTGTTCCTCCTCCATTCAAAGAATAATTACAAGAAGCATTTATATTTGTAAGAACTTCGAAATTAACAGTTGAAGATGAAAAACTCTGTCCCTGATTTGGTGAAATTATTGTTACATTAAGGCCTTCTCCAGTTGTAAAATTCCAAATTTGAGATTGAGTTGTTTCATAACCATCTGTAACATTAACATACCAATCATAAGTTGTTTTTCCAGTTAATTTATTCCAAGAACATAAAACATTACTTCCTGAAATTATTGAATTATTTTCACAAATTAAAGAATCCTCCAAAGCATTATAAAAACTAACATTCATATTATCTTCATTAATATCACTTATTGTAACATTCAAAACAACACTTGAAGAAACATCTATTGAATCATTTTCTGGAGAATTTAAAATTGGTTGGCTTGGAACTGAGTTTAAAATAGTTAAATTAAAAGTACTACTATTAACTTCAAAAGAATTTCCAATATCTAAAGAAGAACCCTTAAAAATATAATTTCCAACTTGCCCTGTTGCATTTAAAACAAATGAAACATTCCTACTACTTCCTTCACCCAGAGAAAAAGTATAAGGATTTGATTTATCAATTATATAATAAGGTTCTTCCCCTTCTGTATCATTAACTAATTCAAAAGAAGAAATATTATGTAATAAAGATAATTTTATTAATCCTGAATAAGAATCTTTTTCTTTAAAATAAGGATAACCATCATTAACATCTAAAGAAACATCCCAAATATCTTTATTACTATTATCGTCATATTGAGTTCCTTCAAAATCCCATGCTTCTGAAAGTCCGGTTGTAGATAAATTTGTATATGTTGAAATGTTCTTCATTTCTTCTGTTGTTTTTCCAGTACATCCTGAAGAAGAACCATCTCCTATACAACTTGAAGGAGCATCTTCATACTCTGAATCATAAAAAGAATCATTAACTATACAATCATTACAATCCCCTACAATTCCCCCCTTATCATTAGAACTATAAATTGAAACAACTGCATAAGCATTATCAATTTTATTTCTTGAAAATGCGCCTGCAATCCCCCCTACTCCAATAAAAACATTATTCCCAGAATCGGAAATATTTCCTATTGCATAAACATTTTCAATATATCCTAAAGAATGACCTACAATCCCTCCAGCAGTAATTGAACCTGAAATAACTTTTCCAATAAAAGAAGTTTTTTCTATTATTCCTTGGCCATACCCAATAACACCTCCAACATCCCTATCACTACTATAAACCTCTCCTCGAACATCAATATCTGAAATAGAACCAATTAAATATCCTGACAAACCTCCAACATATCTTCCTGTTGAAGTAATATTTATATCTTCTAAAACAAAATTACTTACAATACTATATTCTCCTATTACACCAAAAAGACCTGAAAAATCAGAATCATCATTAACATAAACATTTCTTATTATATGTCCTCTTCCCTCAAAAACACCATTATAGGGATTTGAAATATTTCCAATAGGTTCAAATTCTCCAAAACTCTCACAATCAATATCATCATTCAAATAAAAATCTTCATTTAAATTATTAGAAATATTTTGTAATTCTTCACAAGAACTAATTGGTTTTCCTAGCCCATAAATAGCATTCTCCCCTCTATTAATATTAAAAATAGTTTCAAATGTTTCATATCTAAATAAAGAAACATTATCAGAAGGTTGTTTTAAAAATAAATTTAAAAAATCAGATTGAGGTTCAATCTCCAAACTATTTGAAGTAGAAGTGGCAACACTAGTGCTATCAGTACTTGAAACAGCAACACCCCAATTATCTCCTATAGAAGTATCTCCATAAAATAATTTATCATTTGATTTTCCCTGTAATCCGCTTTCATAAATGTTTTTTATTTGAGGATAAGTTAAAGAAGTATTAAAATATTTAACCTCATCAATTGAACCATTAAAATACTCTCCAATTCTAAAATTACTTGCATTAAATGAAAAAGGAGATTGTAAATAACGACTTTCTGCAAGTTCTCCATTTATATAAAGATTTAATTTTCTTCCATCATAATTAAAACTAATGTGATTCCAACCCTCGTCAATATTTCCATTAACTGAAATAGGAGAATTCAATCTCCCTGCTAAAAATGCCTGAACATTACTTTGGTTGTCTAAATATAATGCATATGAACTTGAATTCTCTCCAAAAATTAAACTTGCAGGAATTGTGTAATTAACTACTAACTGAGGTTTCATATATGCTTCACTTGAATCAAAAAATAATTTTGATTGTTCTGAAGATGTTAAATCAAAAATAACCCCATTATTATCTTTAGAACCATTTACCCAATTTTTAACAGCAGGAGTGATATTAAAAGAAACCCAAGAATTTTCATCTGAATTTGTAAAAGTATAATTATCTAAATAATTTGATTCTCTATCTCCAGGAACTCCTTCAGCACCATCACTACTCCAAGAAACACTATTATATTTAGCATAATTCCAACAAGCTCCTCCCTCCTGAACATCTCCCACCTGATTTTTCTCTCCCCAATCTCTATTTAGAATATAAGGTCCTATAGTCACACTGCTATCACATTCAGTACAATCATCAAAACCCCCCTCCTTTAAAAATAATCTAATAGAAGCATCCCCTATAATAGCTTCTTCAGAAATATCTGAAAGATTAAACTTCATCAATCCCCTATAATCATGATATTTATTAAAATCATCTTCTCCCACTCTAAATTCTCCATAACCTCCATAGTTATAATTTTCTTCTGAATTTGAATGTCCCCCATCATAAATATAAGTATCCTCTGTTTCTTCAACACCTGAAAAAACTCTGTTAATTTCTGTTTCTTGTGTTGCATTTCCTGAAACATTTATCCACAAGGACAAAGTAAATTCTTTATCATTGTCAAAAGACTCTTGTATTGGAAGAGAAATCTTTGAAGAATTTCCAGGAAATTTATAACAACCTCCAACAACACAAGACTCAACCCATTCAATTGATTTATTAATAGTCCCATTATTTCCATAAGTAGTATAATCTCTTACACCTCCAAAATCAATTCCAGTATAATCTAAATTAAAAGGCATATTCAAAATAGCTAAGGAATTCCCATTTAGTCTCCAATCAGTTGTATTATACAAATCCTGTCCATCAACATCTGAAGCATCAAAATAAACAGTAAGATTTTCATATGTGTGATTTGTTCCATCAGTTGAATTTAAGATTACATTTGAAACTTCTGGAGCTGAATCTGAAAATTCTTTAAAGGAATAAAGTCTATTATCAT
>CAZGCP010000010.1:0-11180 GCA_964524525.1 Candidatus Woesearchaeota archaeon | reverse complement strand
ACCTTCATATTAATAACTCCCTTTCCTCCTCTAGAAGTCTTTCTGTAATCATCCACATTTGTTCTTTTACCATATCCTTTTTTCGTAATTGTCATAATTGCATCAGTATCCAATCTATCCAAACTAACAACCTCGTCTCCTTTTCCAAGTTTTATTCCAGCAACCCCATAAGAACTTCTCCCCATTGAACGAACATCACTGGAATTAAATCTTATTGCTTTTCCTTTTTTAGTTGCCATCAAAACTTCACTCCCTTCTGGAGCATACCTAACTCCAATTAAAGTATCTGAATCATCTTCTGGAAGTTTTATTGCTTTTATTCCTGATGAACGAGGTTTTGAAAAATGTTTTAATGAAATTTTCTTAACAATACCTTTTCTAGTTGCCATAAATAATTCTCCATCAAAATTTTTAACTGAAAATACTTCTGCAACATCTTCATTTTTCAAATCAAGTAAATTGACTAATGCCCTTCCCTTACTATATCTCTCAACAGCAGGAATTTCATATGCTTTCAACCACAAAACCCTTCCCCTTGTAGTAAAAAACAATAAATAATCCCTTGTAGAACAAGTTAATAATTGTTTAACAAAATCCCCAGTAGCTAAATTACTTCCAATAACTCCTCTACCTCCACGTTTTTGTTCTCTATATGATTGCAAATCCATTCTTTTACAATATCCTTTTTCTGTAACTGTAACCACAACATCTTTTTCTTGAACTAAATCCTTCTCTTTAATTTCTTTTAAACTTTTCAATACACTTGTCTTTCTTTCATCACCATATTTATCTTTTAATTCTTTAACTTCCTTAGAAATAACCATTAAAATTTCTTTAATATCTCCTAAAATTTTATTTAATTCAGCAATTTTTTTCTCAAGTTCTGCTTTTTCTTTTTTCAACTTATCAGCTTCTAAAGATGTTAATTGTTGTAATTTAGTATCTAAAATTGCTTTAGCTTGTTTTTGTGTTAACTTGAAATTTTTCATTAATGCTTCTGTTGCTTCTGCAACTGATTTAGATTTTTTAATTAATTCAACAACCTTTTCAATATCCTTTAAGGCAATCAATAAACCTTCAACAACTTCCTTTCTATTTTCAGCTTTTTTTAATTCAAATTCAGAACGTCTTGTAATAACTTTTTTTCTATATTCAACATAATTTTTAAGAATAGATTTCAAATCTAAAACTTGAGGTTGTCCATTTACTAATGCAAGAAAATTAGCATTAAAAGAATCTTGAAGTCTTGTAAACTTATACAAAGAATTTATAACAAATTTAGAATCTATTCCTTTTTTTAATTCAATAACAATTCTTATTTTTCCTTTAGCAGATTCATCTCTTAAATCTGAAACATTTTTTATTTTTTTATTTTGTATTAAACTAGCAATTTGTTTGACTAAGGTAGTTTTATTGAGAACATAAGGAATTTCTGTTATTACAACAGCTTCTTTTGTTTTCATCTTTTCAGTCTTAACTTTACCTCTTAAAATCATTTTTCCTTTACCTGTTTTATACATGTCAATCATATCTCCATGAACAACTCCTCCAGTAGGAAAATCAGGACCAGTAACAATTTCACAAAGCTCATCTAAGGAAATATCTGGATTTTGAATGTAAGCTTCAATAGCATTTGTAACCTCTGTTAAATTATGAGGAGGAATATTTGTAGCCATACCTACTGCAATACCTGAAGCACCATTCAACATTAAACCAGGAAGTTTTCCTGGAAGCAAGTTAGGTTCTTTTAAAGAAGAATCAAAATTAGATGAAAAATCAACAGTTTCCTTATCAATATCTTGCAGTAATTCTTGAGAAATCTCTCTTAATTTAGCTTCTGTATATCTCATAGCAGCAGGAGGATCACCATCAACACTCCCAAAATTACCTTGTCCAAAAACTAAAGGATATCTTAAAGAAAAATTTTGAGCAAGTCTAACCATTGCCTCATAAACAGCACTATCTCCATGAGGATGATATTTACCAATAACATCACCAACAACACGAGCTGATTTTTTTGTTTGTGTATTATATTTCAATCCCATTAAATGCATTGCATATAAAATTCTTCTCTGAACAGGTTTTAAACCATCTTCAATAGCAGGAATTGCTCTTGAAACAATAACACTCATTGCATAATCTAAATAAGATTTTTTCATAGCTCCAGAAATTTCTGAATTAACTACATTCTTTGTATTTTCCTCATTAATTTTTTCACAAGTTGATTTTGGCATTTTTATATATCTCCTTTTTCATACAAATATTCTAAAAATTTATCTTCATCTAATTCTTCTTCTTTAACATCTTTACCTTTCCAACCACATTTTTTACATTCCCACATTCCTTTTGATTCTTCTCCAACAACAACCATTACTTCATCAGAATTACATTTAGGACATCTTCTAATTTTGAAAGTTTTACCTTTTTTCTTTTCTTTTGGAGGTTTTTCTCCCTTCAAAATCCAGTCAGGTGTTTGTATTTTAGATTTTTTCTTATTTGCCATTTTTTATTCTCTCTATTTATTTTCGTTTAATTCTTCGCATTTATTTGCACCTTTCTTTTCAATATCTTCTAATTTTATTATCTTCCCTGAAAAATCTCTTATCTTTTGTCCAAGCCCTTGAACCATTTTAATTCCTAGCTCTTCACAAATATACTTTTCAGGAACTCTTTCAAAATCAATATCTCCTCCTTGAGCAAAAACATCTGGTTTTAAAGATTTAAGAGTTTCGCAAACACTTTCATCTTTGTCTTCTGATAAAACAACTTTATCAACAAATCCAATAGCATCTATAAGATTCACTCTATCTTCCTGAGACATAAAAGGTTCTTTGTTTTTTCTTTTTGATTTAAGTTGCTCATCATTATTTACAATAACAATTAAAAAATCTCCAAGAGATTTTGCTTTCCCAAATAAATCCAAATGTCCAACATGTAATGGATCAAAATATCCACTAACAGCTACTACAACAGGTTTAATGATTTTTTGTTCTTGTGTATTTTCTTCCATTTTTATTTTATTTAAACGTCTAAGTCAGCCTCCTTTGCATTTTCTTGTATGAATTCTCTACGAGCTTGAACATTTTCTCCCATTAGCATTGAGAAAACTCTATCAGCTTCGATAGCATCATCAATATAAACTTTTTCAATTTTTCTTGTTTTTGGATTCATAGTTGTATCCCATAATTGATCCAAACTCATTTCACCCAAACCCTTAAACCTTGTAATGTTTCCTTCACTAATATTCAAATCCTGCATCTTCTTTTTCAATTCTTCTTCTGAATAAACATAATAATCTTTTTTCTTTCTTATTCTATATAATGGAGGCATAGCAGCATAAATCTTTCCATTCTCAATTAATTCTGGAACAAACCTATAAAAAAATGTATATAACAAAGTTTTAATATGTTCTCCATCAACATCAGCATCTGTCATTATAACAATTTTATGGTATCTCAATTTATCCAAATTAAAATTTTCTCCAACTCCGGTTCCCATTGCAGTTATTATATTTGCTATTTCCTCACTTGATAATGCTTTAGAAGGATTTGCTTTTTCCACATTCAAAATTTTACCTTTTAATGGAAGAATAGCTTGAGTTTCTTTGTCTCTTGCTTGCTTAGCTGAACCTCCTGCTGAATCTCCTTCTACAATGTATAATTCAGTGTTTTCAGATTTTTTACTTGAACAATCACTTAACTTACCAGGAAGTCCTCCAATAGCAAATTCATTTTTTCTTCTAACCAAATCTTTAGCTTTTTTAGCAGCAAGTCTTGCTTTAGCAGCATCCATTGCTTTTGAAGCTATCTTCTTTCCAACAGAAGGATTTTCTTCTAAAAATTCTGCAAGAGCAACAGTAACTATAGAATCAACAAACCCTTTAATATCACTATTACCTAATTTTGTTTTTGTTTGTCCTTCAAATTGAGGGTCTGGAATCTTAATACTAACAATAGCAGTAATTCCTTCCCTAATATCATCTCCATTTAATGAATCATTTTTCAAAATTTTTTTCCTTTTTGCATAATCATTAATAACTCTTGTCAATGCTGTTTTAAAACCTGAAACATGAGTTCCTCCTTCAACAGTATTAATTGTATTAACAAAACCATATATGTTTTCCTTGTATCCAGAATTATACTGAATAGAAACTTCTGCAACTATATTTTCCTCTGTTCTCTTAAAATAAATAGGTTTATGTAAAATATCTTTAGATTCATTAATCCATTTAACAAATTCTTTCAATCCTCCAGAATAATGAAATTCTTCTTTTTTGTTTTTCTTTTTATCTTCTAAAGAAATTTTCAAACCCGCATTCAAAAAAGCAATTTCTCTGAATCTTGTTTCCAAAGATTTATAATCAAAATCAACAGTAGAAAAAATATCCGGATCTGGATAAAAAGTTATTTTTGTTCCAGAAATATCACTTGCACATTTTCCCACAACTTTTAATTCACTTTTTTTCTTACCTATTGAAAATTCTTGTCTGTAAATTTTCCCATTCTTTTTTATTTCAATAACAAGTTTTTTGGAAAGAGCATTAACACAAGAAATTCCTACCCCATGAAGCCCTCCTGAAATTGCATATGATTTTTTATCAAATTTTCCTCCAGCATGAAGTTTTGTCAAAGCTATTTCAACAGCAGGAACACCATATTGCTTACTTTTTTCAATAGGAATGCCTCTTCCATCATCCTCTATTGTTGCGGAACCGTCTTCATTTAAAGAAACATCTATTTTATTACAAAATCCTGCTAAAGCCTCATCTACAGAATTATCAACTGCTTCATAAACTAAATGATGCAAACCCTCTTTTCCTGTAGAACCAATATACATTGCAGGCCTTCTTCTAACACCTTCAAGACCTTCTAAAACTTTTATTGATTCAGCTCCGTATGTCTCTTTTTTTTCACTCATCTTAACTAAGAATTGAGTATAAAACCCATTTAATAAAAAATAAAATCATAGTTTCTTTATAAAACTTTCTACACAACAAAATCCTTTTTATCGACGACAAATTATCTCGATAGAGTGATAAAACTTCCCTCAATAATTGAAGCTAAAAACAAAAGAGGAAGTATGAACAAAAAGAAGACTCTTAAAGAATTTTTAAAATAATCCTTAAAAGAATTTCCTACATCTTTTTTACAGATAAATGTTCCTAGTTTTATTCCCAATCCTAAAGATAAAAATATTGCAGGTAGTTCAAAAACTCCGTGAGGTAATAATCTCCATAAAACTCCAAAACCACCCTCATTAACAGCCATCCTAGAAACAATTCCAATAATATATCCATTAGTTAATACAAACAAAAAAGGCACTACTCCAGCCAAAACACCAAAAAATAAACCTGCAAAACCTACCTTCAAATTATTCCAAAATATAAAACCTATTAGCTCTATTTGGGACATATCCTGAGTAAGTTTCAAAATTTCAGAAAGATACTTTTTAATCTCGTCTAATAGCACTTCTGGAGTTTTTAAAACAAAACCCATAATCCCAAAAAACAAAAACAAACCAATAATTGAAAAAATAAAAGATTTAGAATTTTTAATATAATCCCAACCTTTTTTATACTCATTCTTTAAATTAAATTTAAAACTCTTTCTTTTAGTCATTATGAAAATCTCCTTCTTATCATTCTTGTTTTTTTCCTATATTTTTGAGTTAAATAAAAACCATACACTAATCCTGCAATTAGTCCTCCAAGATGAGCAAAGTTTCCTATAGGAGCACCAGCAGTTGCAGAAATTAACCATAACAAAATCAACAATCCAGGTCCTGCATATTTTAATTTAATTGGAATTGGTATGAACATCGCATAAACAGGAAGATTTGGAGTAAGTAAAATTAAAGCACCAACAACACCAAACACAGCTCCAGAAGCTCCCACTGCAAATGAATTAATACTTTCAGGTAAAAATAATGCAGAAACAATAAAAACAACCCCTGCAAACAAACCCGAAATTAAATAAAACCACAGATATCTTCTTTCTCCAATAATCTTTTGTAACAAAGAACCTACAAAAAATAATGAAAACATATTAACAAACAAATGAAAAAAACCTCCGTGCATAAACATACTTGTTAAAAAAGTCCATAAATACTTTCCATCTAAAATATTTAAAGGATTTAATGCAATGTGTTCTAAAGATAAAATTTTTGTTGCAATTAAAATTGAAAACAAAATAAAGGCAATAACATTAATAACAATTAACCAAGTATTAACACTCAAACTTTCAAACAAACTATTTTTTCTTTTAGAGAAGGTATAATAAACCATATCAAATTAAGAAAGATTTAATTTATAAAACTATTTTTTGAGTTAAAAGGAAAACATTCATTTGATTTTCCGCTAACATAGTTTTCTTTTACATCATAGCTTTTCTTTCGTTTGGCTCTGACGAACGAAAGTGAATGTAATAGGCTCTTTCTAAAAAAAACCTGAAGAGAATTAACTAAAAATCTATGATTTTTTACTTTTTGTTGTTTTTTTCTTTGCTACCTTTTTCTTAGCAGTTTTTTTCTTAGCAGTTTTTTTCTTTGAAGTCTTTTTCTTTGAAGTCTTTTTCTTTGCTACCTTCTTTTTAGAAGTTTTTTTCTTTGTTTTTTTCTTTGTTGTTTTCTTTTTTGATAACTTCTTCTTAGTAACTTTTTTCCCTGAAGTTTTCTTTTTACCCGTAGTTTTCTTCTTAGCAGTTTTCTTTTTAGTAGTTTTTTTCTTTGAAGTCTTTTTCTTTGCTGCCTTTTTCTTAGCCTTTTCTTTTTCTTTTTCTTTTTGTTTTTCTATTTTTTCATTTTCTTTTTTAATTTCTTCTTCAACTAATTTTAATTTTTCCTCTATCTCAGAATACATTTTTTTCCAATTTTCAATAAGTTTAACATCATCTTTTATAGAAAGAACATCCCCACATTCTGGACAACTAAATTCCTGAAGTAATGCATCATCTTCACTTAATTCTATTTTACATCTATCACAAATATAAAAAATTTTAGATTCTCTTGTCTCAATAAGATTTCCTATTTCCCTTTTCTTTTTTAATAAAATATCTTGTAAAAAATAAAGTGATTTAAGTGAGTTTAATTTCCAAAAATAAGTATACCATCCTTTTTTTTCATCCTTTTTCCTAGTATATGAAACAAGTCCATGATCTGAAACTCTATATAAAATATTCCTTGTCTGATTAATTGTCAAATTAAGTTTCTTTGCAATATTGAACTCATTAACATAATCCTTATTAAAAACAACATCAACAAATTCGTCTGCTTGTTTACCAATTATTCCAGACAATACCTCTTTAACTAGATCCTTTAACATTTTATTTTCAATAAATTTCCTCTTAAATACCTTTCGGTATTAAAAAGAAAGATATAAAAAAGTTTTTAAATGATTATATTATTATATATACATCAAAAAAGATATATTAAAATGGCATTGTTTAATAAAAAAGAGGGGAAAAACAAAAATGTTTCTACACAATCTTCTGCAAATAGCGAGGAAGCTCCAAAATTACCAGAACTCCCAAGAATGCCTTCAATGGAACAAAATAATTTTCAAGAAAACGAACCTCAATTACCTGAATTACCTGAAGCTCCTTTAGAAGAAGAACAAGAAATGCCCTTACAAAAATTACCTAGTTATCCTTCAAACAACACTGGAAAACAATTTTCACAAAATACTATAAAAGAAGCTGTATCTAGAGATAATGGAGAACCTGAAGAAGAAAGATTTCACGAAGCTCCTGGACAAAGATTTGAAACAACAACATCCCAAAACCAAATGCTCCAACAACCTCCCCAAACACCACAACCACAAATGCCTCAAAGAGAATTTACCCCCCAACAAATGAACATTCAATATTCTAGATTACCTCAAGAAAAAAAATATACTCAAAAAGAATCAAAAGATGTTATTAAAAAAGAACCATTATTTGTTAGAATAGATAAATTCGAAGAAAGTCTTGATGAATTTAAAAACATAAAAGAACAAGTTTCCAATGTAGAAGAAACATTAAAAAAAATAAAAGAAACAAAAGAAAAAGAAGAAAAAGAAATGAATTCTTGGGAAGAAGAAATAAAAAACATTAAAGAACATGTTGAAAAAATAGACAAAGACGTTTTTTCAAAGATCTAAAATGCCTAAGAAAAAAAGTAAAAAGACTCCTGAAACAATATATTTAAAATTTGATTATGATGAAGCAATTAATTCTAAAAAAGAATCTTTATTTTTCCAAGCTAGTTTAGTTAGAGTTATGAAAATAATGAGAGAATATAAAAAATTAAGAAAAGAAGAATTGAAACTAAAAATCCAATTATATAATAATTTAAAAAAACTAAAATCTTCTATAAATAGAATAAACAAATCATTTCCAAAAGTTAAAACCCCTTCGTTTTTAGAAGAAGATGAAGAACCTAAAAAAACTAAAGGAAAAAAACAAACTACTAAAAAAGAAACAACTCCAAAAATAAGTTCAGATTTGGAAAGAGAATTACAAAAAATCCAGGGAAAAATACAAGAACTTAGTCATAAGCAGTAACAAATATTTTTAAACAAAAATTTCTTTAATTAATTATGAATAGAAAGACACTAATAAAAAAATATATTGAATTTTTTAAATCCAAAGACCATAAAGAAATTTCAAATTCTTCTTTGGTTCCTAAGGATAACCCTACTGTGTTATTTACAACAGCTGGAATGCACCCCCTAGTTCCTTTTCTTTTAGGACAAAAACACCCCCAGGGAAAAAGATTATGTAATGTTCAAAAGTGTATTAGAACCGGAGATATTGAAGAAGTAGGGGATGAAACACATCATACTTTTTTTGAAATGTTGGGAAACTGGAGTTTGGGAGATTATTTTAAAGAAGATTCAATAAAATATAGCTTTGAATTTTTAACTAAAGTATTAAAAATCCCTCATGAAAAACTTGCAGTAACTTGCTTTAAAGGAGATGATAATGTGCCTAAAGACACAGAAGCAGAAAAAATCTGGAAATCATTAGAAATAAATAAAATATCTTTTTTAGGTAGAAAAGATAATTGGTGGGGTCCAGCAGGAAAAACAGGCCCATGTGGTCCAGATACAGAAATATTTGTAAATAATGTTGAAATATGGAATAATGTTTTTATGCAATATGAAAAAGATTCTAAAGGAAATTATAAGGAAGCAAAACAAAAAAATATTGACACTGGGATGGGTGTTGAAAGAACCCTTGCAATTTTAAATGAGCTTGAAGATAATTATGAAACAAATATATGGCAACCAATAATTCAGGAAATAGAAAAACTTTCAAAAAAGAAATACTCTGAAAATAAAAAAGAAATGAGAATAATTGCAGACCATATTAAAGCAGCAGTTTTTATAATTGCAGACGGAATAACCCCTTCAAATACAGAACACGGATATGTTTTAAGAAGATTAATTAGAAGAGCAATAGTTCAAGGAAAAGAATTAGAATTAAAAAATTTCACAACAAAAGTTGCAGAACCAGTTTTCAAAATATATGAAGATTATGATTTAAACAAAAAACAAATAATGCAAGAAATTGAAAAAGAAGAAAATAAATTCAATAAAACATTAGAAAAAGGAATAAAATTAGTTGAAAAAATGGCAACTAAAGAAATTATTTCTGGAAAAGATGCTTTTTTACTTTTTCAAAGCTATGGTATCCCAATTGAAGTAACAAAAGAAATTGCCTTGAAAAAAGGAAGCAAAATAGATAAAGAAAGTTTTTACAATGAATTAAAAAAACATCAAGAACTTTCAAGAACAGCTTCTGCAGGAAAATTCAAATCAGGTTTATCTGATGATTCAGAAACAACAAAAAAACTTCACACTGCAACCCACCTATTAAATCAAGCTTTAAGAGAAGTTTTAAACAAACCAGATATTTATCAAAAAGGTTCAAATATAAATCCAGAAAGATTAAGATTTGATTTTAATTTTCCCCGTAAATTAACAAAAGAAGAATTGCAAAAAGTAGAAGATTTAGTTAATGAAAAAATAAAACAAAACCTTCATGTTAAATGTGAAGAAATGTCTTTAGAAGAGGCAAAATCTCAAGGAGCAATAGGAGTTTTTGATGAAAAATATGGAGATAAAGTTAAAGTTTATTCAATTGGAGAATTTTCAAAAGAATTATGTGCAGGACCTCATGTTGAAAACACAAAAGAATTAGGACATTTTAAAATCAAAAAAGAAGAATCTTCAAGTTCTGGAGTTAGAAGGATTAAGGCTGTTCTTGAATAAAATTAAAATTGCTTTAAAATATTTTGCAACAACAAATTAGATTTAATCCGCTCTTTACTAGGATTATGTCTACTTTTATCTAAAAAGTCAAGAAAATTTGAAACATGATAAGAATATGATTTTATTGTTTGGGAGCTAAAACCCTTTAATTTACACCTTTCAACAAGTTTTTCAATGAATTTTCTTTTTGCAATAAGATAACTCATAAAGCGACAAAATAAATTATATTATTTAAATTTCAGTATAAATTTTAAAAAATAACACTTTTTTACGACATTTTTGTAGATGTAATATGTGTTCCCAGACTGCGTCCAAATTGAAATCTGTCCTTGCTATCGCTCGGATAAATCACCAATCTTTTTGTTCTTTCGCTAAACATAATCGTAACAAAAAACCTTTCGAAACTTCGTTTCGTCTAACATTGATTATATTTAATTGCTGAATACTTTTTTACAAAATAATAAAATTGTCCTTTGCCGTCCCCCACCACCCCCCTAAAAAACGGAGAGGGCGCGTGTTTTCCCGAAAAAAACAGATAGTCGGCTCACGCCGAGATTATTTTTTTAAAACTGCCTTCTTTAAAATTTATTTCTATGTTATCTCCGTCTTTAAGAATTTTAGTTGAAATCTTTGTTCCTACAAGACAAGGTATTTTCAACTCTCTAGCTATTATTCCTGCATGAGAGTTCATTCCTCCATAATCCGTAATTATTGCTTTAGCATTTTTTATTAAAGAAGTCATTTCTGGAAGACTACTTTCTAAAACTAAGATATATTCTTCTCTGGGATTTATTTGTTCTAAAAAGGAATTAATCTGAGTGTGTATCGTTTCAAGGTTTACTTTAGGAAAAACTTTAACTTTTCCAAAAACCTTTTCTTTTTCAAAAAAACAAAAGTTTCCGGATGCGGTAACTTTTTTTCTTCATTAGCT
>CAZGCP010000009.1:0-11636 GCA_964524525.1 Candidatus Woesearchaeota archaeon | reverse complement strand
ACTTTCATTAACTTCATTTCCAGAAGAATCATTTGCATAAACAGTATAATTAACATTTCCCCCAGGAAAGGATTGATTTGTTTCAATTTCAATACTCCATAAATCTCCTGTTATAAAATCTAAAACACCTCTGAAGATTACTTGTGAAACTCCAATAGCTCCTTGCCAAACCTTAACCCAAACAGAATCAATATCATCAGAGCCATCAACATCCGTAACTGTTGCATTTATTGTAACATTATCTCCAATTTGAACAGTTCCATCTTGAGTTCCAGATTCATTAATATCAATTATCTCTGTTATGTTTGGTTCTGCATTTAATATTGTCAAATTATTACTTGAAATAAATCCAGATACACTATTTCCATCATAAACATTAACCTTACAAGTCCAATTTTCCCCAACAGAAGTATATGAACTATTTAATTCTCCAGCCAAAACAAGTGTATCATTTGTTTGACCCAAGAGTTCAGGACCATAATACTTGTAAGCCAAAGCCCCATTTTGTGAACGAACACCACCTACATAAATATTTTCTCCAGGATCTAAAACAACCGCTTTTCCTTCATCAACCCCGCTAGTTATATTAATATGTTTATTCCAAATTTCGTTCCCATCTGAATCAAGTTTAATTAAAACAGATTCCCCCTCATTTCCCCCTACATCCTGGGTATATCCAACAACATAAATATCATTATTTTCATTAACAACAACTCCTTCTGCTTCATCTTCTCCAAGTTCTCCTGTAAAAACCCTATTCCAAATTTCAGTTCCATTAGGATAAGTCTTCCAAATTCTTCCAGTTCCTCCCCCTCCCGAAATAATAATATAATTATTATCTGAATCAGCTGTCATAAATGTTGGAGCATCAGTTTCATTATCATAACCAAAATCTTTATCCCATGCCTTAGTTCCATTTGCATACCATTTAACAACTTTTGCTTGATAACTAGTCCCATCATTATACCAACCCATGGCAATACCATTATTCTCTTTATCAACACCTCCTCCATAAGCCGAAAGAGAAATTCCAGTAGGTTCACCATAAGTTCTATTCCAAACCATATTCCCTGAAGAATCAATTTTCAAAAGAGCAATATCTGTTCCAGGAGTAGAATTATAAGACTTTGTTCTACCTACAACATACAAATTATTATTTGAATCAATATTTGAAATATAACCTCTATCCTCTTCAGAGCCTCCCCAAGATAAATTCCAAACTTCATTTAAATTAGAATCCAATTTAATAATCCTAAAATCAATATTATTATTTGGATCATATCCTGAAAGATAAATATAATCATTAGAATCAACTGCAAGACCTCTTGCTCTATCATCTCCTCCAGAAAAATCAAAACTAGCACTATCTAATTTATTTAAATCCTTATCAAACTTAATTATTTTAAAATCTTCTTGAGTTCCAATATTAAATTCAAAACCTCCAAGATAAAAATTTCTATTTGAATCTAAGCCAGCTCCATAATACCAATTACCTTCATCAGAAGAATAAGTTTTATTAAAATAAAAATCAATAGCATTTACTTGCCATTTAACAAAATAATCTAATGTCGAAGATTCAGCATCAGAACCTCTAGCATAACAAGTTAAATTTTCATTAGTATAATTTGTTCCAGCAGAAGTATTCAAAAATGCCTCATGTAATGTTGGAGAAGTATCATAACTAAAAATAACTGAATCAGAACTTACTTGATTAGAACTATCATTAACCCAAACAATCCAATTATTAGAACCCTTATCCGAGTTTAACCCAGTAATATTATTCCCACAAACAATTGTATTATTTGTAGAACCTCCATCAGTAGAATACCAACAAGTATCTAAACCATTATCATCTGAAGCAGTATAATTTAATTCAGTAACTTCTGAAGTATATGTTTTATTAAGAGGATAGACAATTGAAACATTTGGAGAATCACTAGTTCCTTCGAGAACAGTATAATTTCTATCTATGGATACATTATAATCTTCACTTGAACCATTACCCCAAGAATGCCATCTATATTCATAAGTTCCAGAACTTGTGAAAGTATAATTTGCTTGATAAAGATTGGATATATTAGTTGCTGTTATATTTGTGCCATTAATTTCTAACAATACTGTTCCATTTGTATTTTCAACAGTTACATTAAAATATCCTGTTCCACTATCAGTTAATGTTCCATTGTCATCTTGGTAATTTGAAAATTGAGGATAAACAGGTGACTCTCTTATTGTCAAATTATTACTTGTTTCTGTTGTTCCTGCTTCACTAGAAGAAAAAGGAGTAACTTCACAAGTCCAGTTTTCTCCAATTTCTGTTTCTTGTGAAACTATCAAGTCTGCCCGCCCATTATATAACACCCCAATCTGCTCAAAACTTAAACTATAATTATAAATCCTAACATCATCAATACTTCCTTCAAAATAATTATCAGGTGCATCCCCTTCTTCACCAATTGTTAAAATATCATTTCCAACATCAGTAATTGTGTTATATGTGGGAGTCGATTTAAAAGATTCAGCTCCATTAACATAAACATTCAAATTAGTTCCATTTGCAACCGCAACAACATGAGCCCAAGTATTCTGACTTATTGAATTATCCTGTGATTGTGCGACAATGTATGATGAATCATAAACTGCAAATTTAAGATTATTAGTATCAGATTCAAATTTTAAAACATACTGGTGATGACCTGACCCCTGCCATCTTCCAATAATCCCTCCGTCATGAGATAAATCAGTAACATTAATCCAAGCAGAAAGTGTAAACTCTTTTCCCGCACCACTAAAATTTAAAGAATCATCATATGGAACTGAAAGATAATCATTTCCATCAAATGTAAAACTACCATTACCATCTTGTCCTCCAGTTGAACTCCAAACTGTACCATTATTTGTTGCATCATTTGAATTCCCAGAATAGTCTAATAATGCGTTTGTAGAATTTCCTTCCATAGGCATATATAAAGACATTATTGAAGTAGAATTTTTCAACCAATTAACAGCAGAGGTATTTGCATCAGATAAATCATAATTACAAGTCAAATTATCTGTTGTTAAATTATTTCCAGTTGTGGAATTCAAACTTAAGTTTGAAACCGTTGGGCTTGTTCCAGAACCACTAGAAACAACAAAATCATCTATAACAGAAAGATTAGCATAACCTTGATTATTATAACAAGAAACATTAAATGCAAAATCTCCAGAACTTGAAAAAGATTTATTATATTCATAAATTTTTTCAGAACTATTAAATGTCATATTTCCTTGTAATACAAAACTTCCAGAACTATTCTCTCTAAATTCACAATAAGTCCCTGTTCCATTAATTGAATCTCCACTCGTCACATTTGTATAATTCGCATAAAAATTAATTTGCTCTCCTGTGTTTTTTGTTTCTGAATCAGTATCATCCCAGATTGAAAGATTAGTTCCTTCCCTTGCAGTATAATTTGAAAATCCTTGAACTTGGAAAGAGTAGTTGCCTCCAGAATAAGAAATTCTTTGACAATTAGAACATAAATTCTCGTCTTTGTAAATAACAGGATAATTTAAAGAAAGATTATACAAAGTTAAATTTGCAGAAGAATTTATACTTGAATCTAAAGCAGAACTATTTACAAAAATATATCCTTGAGAGATATCTACATAAGAATCAAAATCTGCTCCAGAAGCATTTATGTTTTGGTTCCATTCAATTTTACCTTTTTCAGTTTTTTCTAAAATAGCATTAGAAACAGATTCAAGATTTCCTACTTGAGCAAAATCAGTAATCTCTCCATCAAAAGTAGAATAACTTACATTATTTTCCTCTGAAGGAGTTTCCTCACCACTCCAATCTCCGTGTGTTGGTTCTGGATTTGCTCTTTTTCTAACCCTATAATTATCCCACCGAATATTATTACAAGTATAACAAAACAAACCAATTTCTCCTGATTGATATGATGTTTCAGAAGACATTGTAGAACTTCCTAATTGATTTAATGAAATTGAATCATCATATAAATAAGAAACTAAATCATTATTTTCCCTATACAACTGAATAAAATACCAATCTCCTACAGAAACCTGATAATTCCCAATTTCTCTGCTTCCATAATCTGTATCTTCTCTTATTTGAGGGCTTTCAGAATTTCTTGCATCAATAATTAATTGATAACCATCAGTTTCAGATGATTGAGTCGCAATTTGAATACCTCCAAGAAAATTACCATTACCTCCTAATGAACTAATCCATTGCCCTTGAAATTCAAAAAAGTAATCATCCACATCATAATCTGTTCCACTTGCATATTTTGTTCTATAAGTTCCTCCGACTTCAAAAGCATTTCCTGAATAACTTCCTGTTACAGAGTCAAGATTATTATTTCCTAAAGTCACATTTCCAGTATCAAAAAGATAATTAGTATCTTCAAAATCTTCAAACTCAATAAAAGTTGCACTCCCATTTGAAATTGTTTCAACATTTGAATTCCCATAATAAATTGAAATTGTAGTATTATCTGGACTAGCAGGAATTGAATCTATTTTAACCCAAAAACTTGCATTCTCCCCTGAATTATATTCTTCTAAAAAATAATCCAATTCAGAACCAGTTTCATTTGTAAATCTAATATCCCCAAAATCATTTTGACAATTACCCCCACAATAAACATTTTCTCCAGAATCACTTCCACTTCCAGAATGAACTACAAAATGCATTACATAATCTGTTTGAGCTCCTGCACTTGTTCCTCCAATTGTATGGTTTTTTCTATAATCCCAATCAGAATCATACCACGTTGCAAAACCAGTCAAACTCCCATTATTTATAACCATAAAAAACATAAAACCAAAAATAAACAAACCTAAAAACAACAATAAAACATTTTTTACAGGTATTGATTTTTTCTTAGATGATTTTTCAGCCTGAGGAAGAGGTTTATATCTTCTCTGAGAAACTTTCCTATAGTATCTAAGATGTTGTTCATAAACCCTTATACATTCATCATAATAATCAATCCATTCAGAAACACTTTTTCCTTTTAAAAAATCCTCTAGCTTTTTATTAAATTCTTCTTCTGAAATTTCTCCTCTTGTCTTCTTCTCTTTTAAATCATTATAAAACTCAATAACTTTATTTTTATACTTCTTTGTTAATTCAATCTTTCTAACTAAATCTTCTTTCCTCTTTTCAAAATCAACCATTTATTCCTCCTTCTCTAAAAGAGCTACCTGCGTTTTTGGTAAGGCGTCTGTTACAGGTAGCTCCTATAGAATATGAAACACCAGTCAAAGATAAGGCGTCAATATTTCTGACTGATGTTTGATTTTTTCTGTGAAAACTATGAAAAAAGAAATAATTGCTAATAGGTAAAGATAAGGCGTCAAAATCACCTATTAGCAATTTATTTGAAGATGAATCTAAACCAAATTGAATAACAAAGAAATTTCTAAATAGAGTTAATACTAATTGACGCCTTACCATACTTAATATGTATGAAAAACCTTTTATAAATCTTACTTATAAATACTTATTATGTATGAAATAAATTAAAGAAATATACCTATTATGTATGAAAAAATACTTATTATGTATGAAATAAATTAAACAAGAACTAAAAAACCAAAATTATTCAAAAACAATATATCTTTCTCCACCCAACTCAAAATCCTCTAAAATAGAAAAATTTTCTTTAATAAAATCCAATATCCAGTTTCTATTAACATTAAACCTTTTTCTTTTTATATAACTCTCAGTAGCAAAACTAACAACAAATCTTTCAATACCTAAATTCTTAAGTTCTTGTAATAATTTTTTTGAATAATCCCATTCAATCATTTCTAAAGAATCTAAAACCTTAAACAAAAAAACAATTCTTGGTTTAGAAGATTTTGAAATTATTTTTTTTATCTCTTCTAAATCAAACAAACTATGATGAGAAGCATTAGCTTTTTTAAAAATATCTTGGGATTTAAAATACTCATTCATTAAATCAACTAATTGTCCAACAGCTTCAACACCAAAATAACTAACATCAAAACCAAGTTTCTGAAACTTATTATAACTCAAACCATTAATCCCACAACCCAAATCAATTACAGAAATTTTCTTATCTTCAAAACATTTCAAAATTCTAGAATAAACTTTTTCATAAAAATCAAAACGTTCTCTTGTAGAAAGATGTTTCTTCAATATATCTTCTGAATTTTTTTTATTTAAAATATTTAAAGAAAGAATTTTTTGACTTAATGTTCCAGAAAAAACTTTTCTTAATAAATCTCTAGACAATTTTACTTTTTCTTCATCTAAATATTTTTCTTTATTAAATTTTTCAAAAACTTTTTCAATATCTTTCTCAGGAATTTTAGAAAATTCTTTTTTCTTCTTAATTTCCTTGATTAAATTTTCTTTATTCATTTTTAAATTTTTTAAAAAATTCTTCCCTAATTAATTCTTTTTTGTTTTTTGGAATACTAAATAAAAATTTATCTACCATTTTCTCTGAAATAGTAAAAATATAATTTAATTTAATAATGCTGTTTTTTATGGCTCCTTCTTTTTTAGTTATTTTTATTCCCTCCATATTAAGATTAGAAGTAATCCCTGCTACAACAATATTTCCATATTCTTCAAACAAAACAAGCACAGGTCTTTTTTTAATTTCAAAAGTATCTGCAAACTGAATATTAGATAAAATAACGTCTCCGAATTTATACATTTTCCCAACTCTCATCCTCTTCATTATCCCATAATTCTTTCATCTTTTCTTGCTGAATTTTATGAAGAAACTCATCATATTGATTTCTTTTTTTTAATTCAATAAAACTCTCAGCCATTCTCTTTAATAATTCATTATATGTTTCTCTAGGATGTTCCTTAGCTTTTTTAAGTAACTGAATTACTTCTTTTCTTAATAGAATTGTAGATTCTTCAACCATACATAATTAATGTATAATAAATATATAAATCTTTCCAAAATTATTTTTTACTTACAAACCTATTTCCTTTTATATAAAACCTATATTTTTCAGGTAAATCTTTTGTAACCCCTACTCTAAAAGCTTTTTGGATTTCAAAAATTTCTTCTTGTGAATTTTTCTCTAATTCTATTTCATCTAATTCAAATAAATCCTTTCCATGAAAATCCTCCTTACTTATTCCTAATGCATTAGTTAACAACCCCGGTCCAGAACACCTTTCTGAAAAATTCAATGGTTCTATAGCCCTAATTAAAACAGCTGAAGCTTTCCCTTCTTGGCCTGTAACAAAATTAAACATCTTATACATATGAACATGATAAACCAAAATTTTTCCTGGAGAAGCCCACATTATTTCACTTATTTTATTTTTTCCCTTACTTGCACGAGAAGCAGGATCTTCTTCAGAAAAATAAGCTTCAGTCTCAACAATTTTTCCTTTGTAGGTTTTCCCATTTATTTTCCTAATCAAAATCATACCTAACAAATCTCTAGCCACAACATCAGCCTTTCTATTAAAAAATCCTCTTGATATTTTATTTTTCATTTTAAAATCTTAACAAAACTTTTAAGCTAAACTTCCTTATAAAATTTACAATGCCTATAAATGTTAATGATCCTGAATATACTAAAGCAGAAAAAGAATTTCACGAATCTTCAAATCCCGAAGACCAACTTATATCCTTAAACAAAATGATTTCTCATGCTCCCTCTCATAAAGGAGCTGAAAATTTAAGACAACAATTAACAACAAGAAGAAAAAAATTAGAATCTCAAATAGAAAAAAGAAAAAAATCAGGGAAATCATCCAAAGTAGGAATAAGAAAACAAGAAATGCAAGCAGTAATTATTGGAAAAACTAATTCTGGAAAATCTTCTCTATTAGAAATTTTAACAAATGCAAAACCAAAAATAGCAGATTATGATTTCACAACAAAAAAACCAGCCATAGGAACCCTTCAAATTTCAGAATGTAATATACAATTAATTGAAATTCCTGCGATTGAATCTGAATATTATGACAAAGGAGTTGCATATAATGCAGATACAAATCTTTTAATTACCAATTCCTTAGGAGATTTAAATGAAATTTTAGAAAAGATAAATACTCTTGGGAAAAAGATAATTGTATTTAATAAAATAGATAAAATAAATGAAAAAGAAAAAAGAAAACTCACAGCAACATTAAAATCAAAATACAAAAAATATGATTTTGTTTTAATTTCATGTAAAAATAAAGAAGGAATTGAAGAATTAAAATCCGAAATCTTTCAAAGTTTTGATAAAATAAGAATTTACACAAGAGAGCCAGGAAAAGATTTAAACAAAAAAGAAGACAAACCTATGATTCTTCCACCTGAAAGTACTATTGAAGATGTTGCTGAAAAAATATTTAAAGGATTTTCAAACCAAATAAAAGAAACAATAATAACCGGGCCTTCTTCAAAATTTCCTAATCAAAAAGTAGGATTAAAACACAAAATAAAAGATTTAGATATTGTTGAATTTAAAACAAAATAAAAAAAGAAAAAGCCTCTAAAAAGAGGCAATTGAAATTATTCTACAATTTCAGCTTGTTTTTTTAAAGGAAGTCCTGAACTTTTTTCAGAAACTTCAGATTCATTCTCTTCTAAAGAATCTTCAAGAGTTTCTTGTATTTCATCTTTAACTTCTTCTTTTATCTCTTGTCTTTTTTCAATTCTATCTTGGGTGTTTTCCCGGATCTTACTTCTTATGTTTTCTTTTAGTTCTTGCTTTTCTTCTTCAGAAAGATTTTTGAATTCTTCAGAATCATTGATTTTTTCTAAGATTTCTTGTCTTACTTCATTACTTATTTCATTCCTTTCTTTGATTCTATTTTTTACAGCCTCTTTTGTTTTTTCTATATTTTTTTCTTTATCTTCAAATTCAGCTTCAATTTCATCAGAATTTTGTCCTGAAACAACCTTGTATTTCATTTTTGCTTGTTCTCTTTTTTCTAGAATTTTGTTTTCAACTCCTAAAGAATTGTTTTCTATTTTTCCAAAAACCTTTTCAAGATGTTGAATTTGTTCTTCAGACATATTACTTTCATTTCTGAGTTTTTCTAAAATACCTGAATGAACTTCTGTAACTTTTTGTCTATGTTTTTGAAGCTTTTCTTCTAAAGAGTAAGTTTCTCCAAGAGTTTTTTGAGAAGTTTCATTATCTCCATTACTTTCTAAACCCTCAATGTTTTTCTGAACCTTTTTCATTATTCTTTCATGATTTTCTACTGCTATTTGAGCTCTTTCTTCTTCTCCTTTTTCAGAAAGTTCTTTTGCTTCAGCAAGTCTTTCTTCAGCAATTTTTAAACCATAATTAGCTTTTTTAGCCTTATTAAAAGTAAAAGCCATTCTTATGTTTTCCATAGCCCTATCCAAACCATATAAAGCAGAACCTGGTTTTGCCCCTGCTTTCACAATTTCTTCAGAATATTCTAAACATTTTGGTTCTTGATATTCTACACAACCTTTTTTTGTACAAAAAACAATTTCCCCTTCTTCAACTTCACAAGTATTACAACCATCAAACCAACTAATACAATCTATTGGGGGGTTAACAGCTTCTTTAGAAGAATCTACATCTTCTTGAGCTGAAACTACTCCTGCAACAGCTATCAATAAAAACAATGAAAAAATTCCTACAAATATTTTTTGTGTTTTTGTTTTCATTTTCTTGTTATTTTTTACCTCCTTTCATTTCTATAAAGGTTAATTTATAGGAATGATTGAGAATCTTTGATTCAACTTTCATTTCTATAAAGGTTAATTTATAGGAATGACTGCAAGATTTATTCTTGTCTTTCATTTCTATAAATGTTAATTTATGGGAATGATTGGGAATCTTTGATTCAACTTTTTTCTCAATTCCCTCTCTATCATTTAATTTAATTTGTTTAGGATAATTTTCTTTTGTCCAATATCCTTTTTTTATTCCATGCAATATTATTGTAGTATAAATGTTTTTCATTTTTTTAATAAAAATTAAAAGGGAAAAATTTCCCTTTTAAATAAATTCATTTTCAATATTTTTACTTCCATCTCCTTTTTCAGAATCTTGAGTAGATTCTACTTTCTTAGGAGCAAAATCTTGTCCAGATTCAAAATCCTCAAGACCTTTCATAACTTGTTCTTGAACCATTTCCATTACAACTTCTTGTATTTCTTGTCTTGTTTGGTTTCTTACTTGTTCTGCTTTTTCAGGAGAATTTTTTCCAAGTTCATTTAAAGCTTCTTCCCTATTTTTAGCACTCTTATTTATAGCAGTGTCTAAACCTTTATATGCTTCTTCTGGAACTTTGTCTCTTACTCTTGCAAGAACAGTTAAATGTTTTGTAGATTGTTTTGCTACATCTTCAGCCCTCTCACCATTCTTTTTAGCTTGTTTGGCTCTTTTTTCCATAGCCTTATCATAATTAGCAAGAGCTTTTTCCATGGCCTTACTATTATTCTTTTCAGCCATAATCTTTGCTTCAGCTACTTTTTCATCAGCTAAAGATTCTGCAGATTGAAACATATCCCCTATCCTATCCATAAAATAGAAAGGACTATCTGGAGTCATTCCTGCTTTTTCTGAATTAAATTCTTGTGCTAAAACAGGCGAAGCTGAAAGCATTACTAAAAACAATCCTACAATCAAAATTTTTTGTGTTTTCATTTTTATTATTTTATATTTATTTTGTCTAAACAACCTATGGTTGTTTTTCTTAATTTTCTAAAGAAATAATTGTTTATAATTAATTCTTGTAACAAAATGAAACAAGATGAAACAAAAAATCAGAGATTTTTAGCTCAATTGCTTTTCAATCTAATCTACGGAAAATCAAATGAAAGTTTCTTCTTAACCCAAAAAATTTTTTGTAGGAATTAATTTTTAGCTCAATTGCTTTTCAATCTAATCTACGGAAAATCAAATGAAACAAAAAATCAGAAACATAGATTAAATTTATTTTTTTAATTTTATTTTATTTTCATTTCCATAAGGAACTCTTTCAATTAAATTTTTTTCCTCGAGATTTCTTAATTTTCTACTTAACTTAACTTTTCCAATATTTAAATCTCTAACCATTTCTTTTGTCCAAGATTCTTTTCCTTTTTTATTAATTAAATATTCCACAATATCTTTTTCTTCCTTAAGTAAATTCTTAGTTATTTCTTTTTTCTTCTTATTTTTATCTATTTTTTTCTTTGTTTTTATTTTATTTAATTCTCTAAAATATTTTTTTCTTTGTTTTAAATAAAAAAGAATACCTAAAATAATCAACAAAATGAATACCCAATTAAAAAAATTATTTTTATTGGAATAATCTAAATAAGAAACAATTATTTGTTCTTCATTAAAATTTTTCCAGAACAAAATAACTCTTTGTCCATCAGAAGTTATTTCAGAAGGGGAAGGAAACAAGAACCCCTCTTTTTCTAAAAATAATCCTGGAGAAAGAAACAAGGAAACATTGTACTGAAACTCAAAATCATTTTTAATTTGAAAAAAATTCTTGCTTCCAGATTGTTCTAGATAATAATTTGAAATATATTCAAAATAGAAGTCATCTCCTTCTTGTAGCGTAACTATCACTTTTTCATAATTATTTTTTTCAATAAAAGAATATTCAGAATCATTTAGGCTAGTTTCAGAAATTTTAGAATCCTTAG
>CAZGCP010000008.1:9936-11701 GCA_964524525.1 Candidatus Woesearchaeota archaeon | reverse complement strand
TGAAAAAAATAAAATAATTTTAGGCTATGAAAAAGCATCAAAAAATGAAAAAAAGAGAATAAATACAATAGCAGCACACATAAATAATATGATAAAAGGTGTTCAAGAAGGATTTGAATATGAATTAAAAATTTGTTCAGGGCACTTCCCTATGACTGTAGAAACTAAAGAAAAAGAGGCTATAATAAAAAATTTTATAGGTGAAAAAAAAGAAAGAAAAATAAATCTTCCTGAAGGGATAGAAATTGAAATTGACAAAGAGATAATAAAAATTAAAGCAATAGACAAAGAAATTGCAGGGCAAGCTGCAGCAAATTTTGAAAAAGCAACAAAAATAAGAAACAAAGATAATAGAATCTTTCAGGATGGAATTTATATAGTTAAAAAAGCAGGGAGGGAATTATAATGAAATTTTTAAGAAAAGATTCTCACAAAATGTCAAAATTAGGTAAAGGAAGAAAAAACAAACAAATATGGAGGAGGCCTAAAGGAAGAGATAATAAAATGAGAGAAAGAAAAAAGGGGCATCCTGCTTCAGTTAGTTTGGGATTTAGGACTGAAAAAGAAAATAGAAATAAAATAAATGGAAAAAATCCAATTATGATTTACAAAATTGAAGATTTAAAAAAAATTGGAAAAGAAGATATAGCTATTTTAGGAAAAATGGGTAAAAGAAAAAAAATACAAATTATGGAAGAAGCAAAAAAATCTAAAATAAAAATTAATAATATTAATGAAGATAAGTTATTAAAAAAATTGAAAAAAAATCAAAAAAAGGAAGAAAATAAAAATATTGAAGAAAAAACAAAAACTAAAGAAAATAAAACAAGTAAAAAATGAATTTAAGAAATAAAAAAGAATTAGCTGCAAGAACATTTGAAATTGGAAAAGATAGAATTTCTTTTATTGAATCCCGAAAAGAAGAAATAAAAGAAGCATTAACAAAGCAAGATATGAAAGATTTAAGAAAAGATGGAGCAATCATTATCAAAGAAATTAAGGGTAGAAAAAAAAATATTAAAAGAAAAAAAAGAAGAACAACAGGAAATATAAGGAAAAAAGTAAATAAAAGGAAAAAAGAATACGTAATTATAACAAGAAAATTAAGAAAATATGTTAAAGAAATATTTAAACAAGATAGAGTAAGTAAAGAAGAGAAAAAAGAGTTAAGGAAAAAAATAAGAAATAGAGATTTTAAAAATCTCGCACAATTAAAAAGACATATAACAGAGATACATAGATAAAATGAAAACATTAAAACGAAGAAGAAAACAAAGTAAGACAGACTACTTGAAAAGAATGAATTTATTAAAAAGTGAAAAAAAGAGAATTGTATTTAGAAAAACAAATTCCTATTTAATTGCCCAATATGTTGAAAGTGATGAAGCCAAAGATAAAATTATTTTGGGAATTAATTCAAAAAATCTTTTGGATTATGGATGGCAAAAGGAAGCAAAAGGAAGTTTGAAATCAATTCCAGCTGCATATTTGATGGGATATTTAATAGGTAAAATAATTCAAGATAAAAAATTAGAAAAACCCATAATAGATTTCGGAATGATTAGAATAAAACACAAGACAAAAATATTTGGATTTCTTAAGGGAGTTATTGATTCTGGAATTGAAATAGATTGTAAAGAAGAAGCTTTTCCTGAAGAAGAAAGAATAAAAGGGGCAAGCTTAAAAAATAAAATAGATTTTGAAAAAATTAAATCAAATATAGAGAAAAAATAAAATGACAGAAGAAAAAAAACAAGAAGAAAAA
>CAZGCP010000008.1:0-9836 GCA_964524525.1 Candidatus Woesearchaeota archaeon | reverse complement strand
GAAAAAATAGTTGAAGAAGCTAATGAAAATAAAATAGAAATCTCTGAATCAGGAGAAGGTACTAAAAGAGAAAAAGAAAATGAAAAAGAAAAAGAAATAGGAGGTTGGGAACCTAAGACTGAACTAGGAAGGAGAGTTAAAAGTGGTGAGATAAGAAATATTGATGAAATAATTGATAATAATTATAAAATTCTAGAACCTGAAATAGTTGATTCCATATTAAATGTTCAAACTGAATTAGTTGCAATGGGACAATCTAAAGGTAAATTTGGTGGTGGAAAAAGAAGAGCTTGGAGACAGACTCAAAGAAAAACAAGAGAAGGTAATGTTCCTAAATTTTCTGCTATGGCATTAGTTGGAGATGGAGACGGACATATTGGAATGGGTGTGGGTGAAGCAAAAGAAACTCTTCCTTCGAGAGACAAAGCAATAAGAAAAGCAAAACTAAATATTCAAAAAATTAGTAGGACTTGCTCTGCATTTGATTGTTCTTGTACTGAAAAACATACTATTCCTTTCAAGATAACTGGAGATTGTGGAGGGGTAAAAGTTGTTTTAATCCCTGCACCTCAAGGAACAGGACTAGTTATAGCAGATGAATTAAAAAAAATATTTCAATTAGTTGGAATAAAAGATGTTTATAGCAAAACTTTTGGTTCAACAAGGACAACATTTAATTTAATCAAAGCTTGTTTAGATGCTTTAGAAAAAACTAAACCAAAGGAGAATAAAAATGAATAATATTGCAGTAATAAGAATAAAAGGACAAATAGGATTAAAGAAAGATATAATTGAAACTTTCAAAAGATTAAATCTTCCAAAAAAATATTCTTGTATAATCTTAGAAAATAATGAAGTTAACAAAGGAATGGTAAACAAAGTTAGAAATTTTGTTGCATTTGGTGAAATTAATGAAGAAACATTAAAAAAACTTAAAAAATCTCGTGAGAAAAAAGATAAAAAATTCTTTGGTTTACATCCTGCAAGAGGAGGTATTGAAACCAAAAAGCAATTTCCCAAGGGCGTTTTAGGAAACAATAAAGAAAAAATAAATGAATTAATTGAGAGGATGTTGTAAAATGATTAAAACACACAAAACTAAAAAATCAAAGAAACAAAGAGGAAAAGGAATGGGAACTTATGGTAGAGGAGCAAGAAAAGCTGGAAAAGATTCAGGACATCGTGGAGGTATTGGAATGGCAGGTAGTGGAAAAAGAGCAGACCATAAAAAAACACTAATAACAAAAATATATGGAAATAATTATTTTGGGAAACAGGGTATAACAAGTAAAAGTACAAAAAGAAAAAAGAGAGAAGATATTAGTTTAAGAGAGATTCAAGATAAAAAAGAAAAATTAGGAAAGAAAACTTCAAAGGGATGGGAATTTAATTTAGAAAATAAAAAAATTCTTGGAAATGGTGAAGCAAAAGATAAATTTATAATAACTGCTAAAGCTGCTTCAAAATCAGCAATTGAAAAAGTTGAAGCTGCTGGTGGAAAGATTATTCTTCCAAAGAAAAAAGAAGAATTAAAAGAAAAAATTGAAGAAAAGAGTGAGAAACCTGAAAAAGAAAAAGCTGGAGATAAAAAATCAAAAGAAAATTCTAAAAAAGAGAAAACCCTTAAGAAAAAAGCTAGTGAAGGGAAGGAAAAGCAAAAGAGTGAAAAGTCTGAAAAGAAAAAGAAAGAATAATTTTTCTTGGTATGACTGTGGTCATACTAATTTATTTAATGTTTTTGTAAATAAATAATTTTATAAGCAAAGAATATTTATTATTTAAAGAGGTGAAATGGAAGTTTTAATTTTTTTAAAAGGAGTCTTTGAATTCATGTGGGAGATTTTAATTACTCCTTGGTTAAGTTCTGATGGTTTGTGGGCTATTTTACCTCTAGTTTTAATTTTAATTTTCATTAATCTTTATTTTGGAAGAAATCGTTCTGAAGAACTTGGATGGAATTCTGCTTTTGGAAATACTATTTCATTGTTATGGGTTTGTATTATCCTATGGAAATTTTTATTGACTAATCATACATTTGTTGAAATTTTTAGTCATCCTCTTGTAAGAGATTTTATTTTACTTGGTATTCTTAGTTTATGGGTTTTACTACTTTCTGTTTTAAACTTTTTTCATGTTCTTCCAAGAAAATTTGCATTTTTTATCTCTTCCTCATATTCTCTTTATATTTTAGGATATATTGTAATTTCTTTTGTAATTGGAGGAGTAGTTATAACCAAAACATCTCTTTTAGGAGCAATAATTTTATTTCTTCTCCTTTTTTTAATATCTCAATTCCTAAAATGGATTATTCCTATGGACCCTGCAGATAAACAAATTGTTAAAAAAAGAGAGAGAAAAAAGAAATATAAAAAAAGAGCAAAAAAAGCTGCAAAAACAAAAAAAAGAAGAAATATATTTAAAAAAATATTTGAGAAAAATTCAAAAAAATAATTTTTATTTTTTATTTTTTTTATGTTTGTGTTTTTTTATTATTTTTATTATAACCCAGATTACAATAACAGCAGCAATTAAATAAATCCACCAAGAAATTTCTTTTCCATTTTCTTGATTTTTTTCAAAATATTTTGGATTAAATTCAATACCCTTATTCAAAGTTCTTCTTTCATTAATTTCATCTGTATATGTTATTTGTAAATCAATATTTCCTTTATATGCTTCTGCAGTATAAGTAAACTCTGTTTCCTCGTTACTATCTAAAGAACCCACTATTTTTTTTGGAGATTGATGCAAGATAAAATTTTCTTGTTCAAGAATCTCAATTGTCAATGCTTCAACATCATGTTTTCCTGTATTCAATATCTCAAAAGTAATCTCGTTGTTTGTTTTTGAATATTCCTTAACATGAACTTCAAAATCCACTCTTACATCTTCTATCTTTATATCAAATTTTTTTGAGATAGAAAAATCCTTAAAAGAATCTCCTTGACTAAACCTTACTTCAATTTGATTAAACCCATCCATAGCATCATTATCAACTCTTAATTTATAAGGAATCATCCAAGTTTTTTTATAATCACTTACATAAGTAGAACCCTGAAGATTTTTTATAGATTCTTCTCCTTTATCTAAAGAAAAAGGATAATTAGAAATTAATTCAAAAATAGCTCCGTCACAATTAGAATTTTGTAAACCACTTAATTGAAAAACAACTTCAATGTATTCTCCTGGAACTACTGGATAAGGGTCTTGATTTACTAAAGAAGCATTTAAATCACAATTAGTAGTTGCTCCTGCAGAAATCAAACTAATAAAAAACAAACTTACTAAAACACAAATAAAATATTTTTTAATCATCCTCTTTAGTTAAATTTATAACTTTAATTTATTTATTATCAAAATAAAAGAAGTTTTTAAAGTTTATCAAATGTCTAAAGAAATAATAAAACTCGAGGGAGTTAAAAAATATTATTACATGGGAGAAAATGTAGTTAAAGCAGTAGATGGAATAAACATCACAATTGAAAAGGGAAAATTTGTTTCTGTAATGGGTCCTTCTGGAAGTGGAAAAAGTACAACAATGAATTTAATTGGAAGTTTAGACATCCCTACTGAAGGAAAAATTTATCTTGATGGAAAAGATATCTCTGAATTGGAAGAGTCACAATTAGCGCAGATAAGAGGGAAAAAAATAGGATTTATTTTTCAACAATTTAATTTAATTCCAAATTTGACAGCAAAGGAAAATATCATGCTTCCTATGATGTTCCAAGATAAAGGCCTCTATGAAAGAGAAAAAAAAGCAAAAGAATTATTGAAACTTGTTGAATTAGGGGACAGGGGAAATCATCTTCCTCAAGAACTTTCAGGAGGACAACAACAAAGAGTTGCTATTGCAAGGAGTCTTGCAAATGATCCTGAAGTTGTTTTAGCAGATGAACCTACTGGAAATTTAGATACAAAAACAGGAGAAATTGTTTTAGATTTTTTAAAAAAATTAAAGAAAAAAGGTAAAACAATTATAATGGTAACTCATGATGCTAATCTTGCTGAAGAATATTCTGATATTGTTCATTATATTGTTGATGGGAAGATACAAAAAACTAATGGAAAATGATTCAAAATGGTAAATTATTTTTTAATAGCTACAAAAAATTTAAAGAAAAGAGGAATAAGAAGCTGGTTAACTCTTTTAGGTATTTTTATTGGAGTAATGGCTGTTGTATCTTTGATAACTTTAGGTAGTGGGTTGAAAGCAGCTGTTAGTTCACAATTTGGTGTTAGTTCTACACAATTAATATCTGTTCAAGCAGGAGGTTTATCTTATGGCCCTCCTGGAACTGGAATAACAAATCCCTTAACAGAAGAAGATGCAGAAGAAATAGAAAAAATTAATGAAGTTGAATTAACGTTTTCAAGAAATATTGAAACTTTAAAAATAAAATATAATGGAGAAACTAATTATATTACAGCCACTTCTATTCCTGTTGAAAATAGAAAAGAGTTTTATGAAATTTTAGATATAGAAATAGAAAAAGGAAAGTTCTTAGAAGATGAAGAACAAGGAGAAATTCTCTTAGGATACGGATATTCTCAAAAAGATAATGAATTTAAAAAGCCCCTTGAAATTAGGAAAAATATTGAAATAAATGAAAAAGATTTTGAAATTAAAGGTGTTTTGAAAAAGAAAGGAAGTTTTATTTTTGATAATGTGTTTTTTCTTGACTATGATGATTTGAAGGAATTAGTTGGAAATGGGGAAGAAGTTGATATTATTTCTGTTAAAGTTAAAAATAAAGATTTAATTGAGGATGCAAAAAAAGAAATTGAAGATTTGATGAGGGAAAGAAGAGATGTTAAAAAAGGGGAAGAAGATTTTGAAGTTAATACTCCTGAAGCAAGTTTAGAACAAATAAATGAAATACTCAATGGAATTCAAGCTTTTATTGTTATTGTTGCTTTAATTTCTATAATTGTGGGGGCATTAGGAATTGTTAACACCATGACTACTTCTGTTTTAGAAAGAACCAGGGAAATTGGAATTATGAAAGCTATTGGTGCTAAAAATAATCACATCTTTAATCAGTTTTTATTAGAATCAGGATTACTGGGATTAGTTGGGGGGATTTTTGGAACTGTTTTTGGAATCTTAATTGGTTTTATAGGAATAACAGGAATAAATAATTTTATTGGGTCTGAAATAAAAATCGATTTTAATTTAATCTTGATTTCCTCTTCGCTTGCAGGGAGTTTCTTAATTGGAGCAGTATCTGGAATAATTCCAGCAAATAGGGCATCTAAAAAAAATCCCGTGGAGGCTTTAAGAAATTAAATGGCATCTAGAGATTTATATAAATATCCCTTGAAAAATTTAAAAGAAAGAAAATCAAGAAGTTTGTTAACTATTATTTCAATTTTATTTGGAATCACAACTATTTTTATTTTCATAAGCTTCGGGCAAGGACTTTATGATTATATTGATGAAATGACTTCAAGTTCAACTGCAAATAAAATAATTATTCAGGCAAAGGGAATGGGAGTTCCTGGAACAAGTGACTTTAGATTATCTGAAGATGATTTAAAAGTTGTTGATAAAACTACTGGAGTTTATGAAACTACTGGAGTTTATATGAAACCTGCAGAAATAATGCAAAGGGGAAATTTAAGATATGTTTATCTAATTGGTTATGATCCTAGCAAACCCTTGATAAAAGAATTATTTAATGTTGAAATAATAAAAGGAAAAGATTTGAAAAAAAGAGATACTAGTAAAGTTGTTTTAGGTTATAATTATCTTATAGAAGATAAAATTTTCAAAAAACCCTATGAAATAAATGACAGGGTTGAAATTCAAGGAGAAAAATTAAAAGTATCTGGATTTTATGATTCTGTTGGAAACCCTCAAGATGATTCAAATATTTATGTGACAGAAAATTCTCTTGAAAAATTATATCCTGATGGAAACTTGTCTTATGCATGGATAATTGCAGAAGTGGATATGAATAATTTAGAACAGATTATTGAAAAAGTAAAAGATAATCTAAGAGATGAAAGAAATCTTGAAGAGGGTGAAGAAGATTTTTTTATTCAATCTTATCAAGACATGATTGAAAGTTACACTCAAGCTTTGGATATTGTAGTTATTTTTGTTATTTTGATTGCACTTATTTCTATTATTGTTTCAGCAATAAATACTGCAAACACCATGATAACCTCAATTTTAGAAAGGTTTAAGGAAATAGGAATTATGAAAGCTATTGGTGCTAAAAACAGTTCTATTTTCAAAATTTTCTTGTTTGAATCAAGCATTTTAGGTTTTATAGCAGGAAGTTTAGGAGTGGCATTAGGTTTTGTATTAACTCTTCTTGCAAAAACAATACTTAATTCATTAGGATGGGGATTTTTGTCTCCGCATTACTCTCCTATTTTATTTTTAGGATGTATTGCTTTTGCTGTTATAACAGGAGCGATTTCTGGAGTTCTTCCTGCATTAAAAGCATCTAAAATAAATCCTGTTGATGCCTTGAGATATGAATAACTAAAAAGCTTTAAAAATATAATAAATTCCATAATATAATGGGTTTGAAAGATATATTTGCATTAATTCCTGAAGTAAGAGGTCCTGAAAAGAAAAAAGTTAGTTTTAATATTAAATTAAAATGGACTATTATTATTTTGCTAGCATTTTTTGTGTTAGCAAATATTCCTTTATTTGGTTTATCTCAGAATGCTTTAGAGAGATTTGAATACATTGCAATGATTTTAGGAACTGATTTTGGAAGTATAATCTCTCTAGGTATAGGTCCAATTGTAATGGCTTCGATTATCTTGCAATTATTAGTTGGTTCAGAAATTCTTTCAATTGATACCTCGACTGCAGAAGGTAAAAAATTCTTCCAAGGTTTGCAAAAAATAATCACACTATTTTTTATAGTTTTTACTGCATTGGCTTATGTTATAACAGGAGCTTTACAACCTATTCAAGGTTATGCATGGATTATTTTAGTTCAGTTGATTTTAGGAGGTTTGGCAATTTTTTATATGAATGAGGTTTGTGAAAAATGGGGATTTGGTTCAGGTATTAGTTTATTTATTGGTGCAGGTGTTTCTTGGAGATTATTTACTCAGGCATTTCAATTTGTAAATCAGCAAGGACAAAATTGTTTGCTAAATTTTAAAGACACTGCTTGTTCAGGTAAAGTTTGGGTTTTAATCCAGTCTTTAATTAATAAATATCCTACTGAATTTTTATCTGCTGCTGCTGCAATTGTTATTACAGTTGGAATATTTTTGCTTGTTGTTTGGTTACAATCTATGAAAGTAGAAATTCCTTTATCTTATGGAAGAATTAGAGGATATGGTGTTAAATGGCCCTTACCTTTCTTTTATGCTTCAGTAATTCCAGTTATTTTTGCTGCTGCTTTAATTGCTAATTTACAATTATTTGGAGGTTTAGTTGAAAATGCTGCTGCACCTTGTTTGGAAACTGCTGGGGCTGCTGCTTGTTCTGGAATGGCTAAATTTGCTTCTCATTTTACTTGGTTAGGAACTTTTTCACAAGGACAGGCTATTTCTGGGTTAGCTTTCTGGGTTGGACAAACAAATATAATGGAATTATTTATAAGAGGAGGATTTATGCCTAAATATATTGGTCAGGCTTTTGGACATATAATTTTCTTTACTGTATTTTGTGTTTTATTCTCAATATTTTGGGTAAAAACTTCTGGAATGGATGAAAAAGGACAAGCTAAAAAAATTTCAAATTCAGGATTGCAAATTGCAGGATTTAGACAAGATAACAGAATATTAGAAAGTATCTTGAAAAGGTATATACAACCTCTGACTATTATGGGAGGTGCTGCAATAGGTATATTAGCTGCATTTACTGATTTACTTGGAGCATTAGTTTCAGGAACTGCTATGTTATTAGTGATTATGATTTTTTATCAATTCTACCAAAACATTGCTCAACAACATATGACTGACATGAATCCTGCAATGAGGAAATTCATGGGGCAATAATAAAAAATAAAATGACAGAAGAAGAAAAAGAAGTGAATATTCCTTTGAAATATAATCTTGAAACTGGGAAGTATGAAGCAGATAAGGAAGCACTTAATGAAAGAGTAGAAAAGATAAATGAAAAAAAATCAGAAGAAGAAAAACCTGAAGAAATAAAAAATAAACAAGAAGAATCAAATGAAAAATTCAAAGAAAAAAATTCTAATCAAGAAGAAAAACCAAAAAAAGAAAAAAAGAAAAGTGAAGGCAGTTTTGCTCCTATGATTTTTATTATGTTAGTTTCTTTAGTAATTGCGGGTTTGTGGGATAAAGTTCCTGCAATAAAGAATACAATTAAGGCTGGATTAGATCCTGTTTTTGGAAATTTATTAAATTGGAATTTAACAATTGGAATGTTAATTATTGTTGCTTTAATTTCTGTTTTAACAACAATTGTTCAAAAATATACTACAGATCAAGAATCTCTTAAAGACATAAAAAGGGAACAAAAAGAAATCCAAAAAGAAATAAAGGAACATAGAAAAAATGGAAACCAGAAAAAAATGATGGAATTGAATAAAAAACAAATGAAATTAGCTCCAAAACAAATGAAATTAAGTATGAAATCTGTAGCTTATACAGGTGTTCCTTTTATTTTATTAATAAGGTGGTTTCAAGATTATTTTGCTAATGCAGGAGATCCAAAATTCTTTGGTTTTATGGGTTGGTTTATTTTTTATCTTTTAGGAGCAGTTATTTTTGGTTCTATTCTTAGAAAGAAAATGGATGTGGCATGATAAAACTTAAAAACTATTCCTTTTTATTTTAAATATGGATTCGCAACAAGAACTTAATCAAAAATTCCAAGTATTTGAACAACAAATTAAAGGATTAAAACAACAGCTTCAAGCAGTTGAACAAGCAATCTCAGAGTTAAATAACTTAAATAGAGGATTAGATGACTTAGTCGGTAAAGAGGGAAATGAAATAATGGCTCCTGTTGGAAGAGGAATTTATGCAAAAGCTAAACTTCTTTCAGAAGATTTAACTGTTGATATTGGAAATAAAAATCTTGTTAAAAAATCAATTCCTGATACAAAAAAAATACTTCAAGAACAACTAAAAAAACTTGAAGATGTTAAAAAGGAACTTGAAGAAAACATGGAAAATATTAACAAAGAATTAACAAATACGTTTATGAATTATCAAAAGCAAGCTCAAGAACAAGCTGAAAAAGGAGAGAAAGAAAAGACTTCTGAAAAAAATAAAAAAGAATAATTATTGATATTTTTTGTGAAATAAATCTAAAACATAAATTATATTTTCTTTTGAAAAATATTTATAAGATAATCTAAAGGGTTTTATATAAACCTCTCGGGTATTTTTTCTTATATTTTTCATAGGTTTTCCTGTTTCGGGATTATTGGAAATTTTCTTAATTTGTTTCTGAATTTTTTCTCTTAAAGAAGCATCCTTTATTTTTGAGAAAATTCTTTTGAAATTTTTATCAAAACGTATTTCTACCATTTTTCCATTTCTTCAAATAAATTTTCAGAATCAATACTTATATATTCTCCTTTCTCAATCCGATTATAAGCATTTTCTGTTCTTTTTGCAAATTCCAAATCTTCTTGAAAATTTTTATCTAATTTGTTGGCTTTTTTTAAAATAAGTTTTCCTCCTTGACTTATAATAACTAGTTTATCTCCTTCTTTGAATTTTTTTCTCATTTCTTTTGGAATTATTATTTGTCCTTTAGAACTTAATTTGGTCATACCTATTTCTACCATGGTAAGATAAATATTACATCATATTAAATCTTTTGTTATTTTTTCTTAGAATTCTTTCCCTTAAGACATTTAACCTGTTCTTTATTT
>CAZGCP010000007.1:7010-11730 GCA_964524525.1 Candidatus Woesearchaeota archaeon | reverse complement strand
ACTCAATTTTTCACCCCCCATTTGTCGTTAGCTTTAGAAATTAATCGAGTTTCTTAATGGGGTGGAATGTTTGCTAACATGTGCACAACGACATTGTGTTTGTGACTATTATATAAACAGTGATGCATGTTTGTAACTTGATGATTTACCCCGTTGAATAATATTCTACGGGGTAAACGAATATATAGCAAAAAATGCTATATTCCGTTAGTATTTGTATAAAGTGGCCGTGCAACATATTTTTGTATTTATTTTTTGATTTTTAATTCAATATTTTCTTGTCTTATTTTTTTCTGAAAGTAATTATTTTACCTACAAAAGCCATTATTGCTCCTCCAACACCAGACACTGCAATAACACTAGCTGCCCAAGAATAACTTAAATATAACGCATATAAACTAAGAACAATCAAAAAAGAAGAGGATAAAAAGGCAAAAATAATTTTTAACCTCTCATTAAATATACCCTTTCTTTTATTTTTTAGTTCTTGAGCTTCTAATTCTTTACTATTTTCAATAAATGTTTTGTTTATTTCTTTAAAATAGTTTATTAATGAACTATCTATACTTTGATATTTTTTTAATTCTTCAGGATTAGGAAAGTTTTCCATAAGGAATTTTTTGTATTACATTGCTTAATTTATTTATTAACAGGCATATAACGAGATTGCATTTTTCTTATCCTTTCCTTATATTTTTCTTTTACTTCTTTCTCGCTTTCTTTATTAGAAGGAACGAAATATTGGAAAGGACTAAAAAAACTCAGCAAAATTTCAAAAAAGGGTTCATATGATGACTTTCTTTCTTGTTTAAATTTTATTTGGTCGTTTAATTTTAATTTTTCTTTATTTGACTTATATTCTTCTATTTCACTTTGAGCCAATTCTCTATAAAATTTCATTTCTGCAGGGGAAGATTTTTTTATTTCTATTAGACCAATATCATCCAGCGATTTTTTAGATTTCATTTTATTTAATTTATTCTTCCCAAGAAGGATCATATTCAACATATTTTTTTCCTTTTTCTGTGGGGTAGAATGAAGGAAGATTTTCTTTCTTAAAATCTTCAATTTCTTTTTTGGTTTTAAGTCCTTTGTATATTTGAAGATCTTTTTCTTTGTAGGGATCAAAAGTTATTAGTCCTAAATTATAGAGTTTCTTTAAAATCTTCTCAGCCTCTTTTTCAGAAATACCTAATTTCTTGTTGGTGATAAATTCTTTGTTCCCAAGTCCATCATCACATTGATATAGGGCATATTTCTCTTTTTCATTCAATTCCATGTTTTTACAAGAGTTTGAGAATTAATTAATCTTTCTGTTTTGAAACATTTTTCTCTTATTTATCGTATACTTGAGGATATTCTTTTTGTTTAACTTTTAAAATTTAAGATTATGGATAGAAAAATAGTAGTAACCCATAAAGGAAATGGTATTAAAGAGATTGATAAAATTTCTAAAGATGCCTTACACACTTTTCAAGATGGTGGAGTTCATATAAATAAATCAGATGGAAGAAAACTGCAAATTAAAGAATTAACTGGGAATGGAAAAATTAAAGATTTGGGAGGATATTTCTAATTCTCATAATTTTTTAGAACCCTCTAATGTTGAAGACCAAAATCCCTCTTTATCCACATAAATTAATCCTTGTTTCTCTAATGTTACAAGGATTTTTTTTATTTCTTCATTAGAATATTTGTTTTTTATTTCTTTTTTTAATTTCTCAACTGTCCCAGGTTCTTCGTCACAAATTTTTAAAATTTCTTTTTCTTTATCTGTCAATCCCATTTTCTTACAAAAACTTTTGAATTAATTAATCTTTCCCTTCGTTTAGAAGCTGTAAATTGTGCCTAATATTTACAAATAAAAAATCGTTTTATTTGTAAAATAAATGAAAATCTTTGATTTACTTTTAATGTTTTTTATTTATTGTTGTTTACTGTTTATTATTCAAATACAATTCATTAACCTTGTCCCAATTAATTATATTAAAAAAGCTATCAACATATTCTCCTTTTTTGTTTTGATATTTTAAATAATATGCATGTTCCCACATATCTATAACTAAGAGAGGAATCATTCTTTGACTAATAGGGTTTTCATGTCCAGGAGTATTTATTATTTCTAGTTGATTATTATTTAAGACTAACCAAGTCCAACCACTTCCAAAGATTTTTGTTGCAGATTCCTTAAGTTGTATTTTGAATTGTTCAAGACTTCCAAATTTAGAAGTTATCTCATTTAGAATATTTTTTTCTTCAGGGGTTGTTCCTTTTTTTAATATTTTCCAGAAAAAGGTATGGTTTAGATGCCCTCCTCCATTATTTCTAACTGCAGTTCTTATTTCTTCAGAAATATTATTAATATTTTTTATTAATTCTTCAACAGGTTTTTCTTGTAATTCAGGATAATTTTTTAAAGCTTTGTTTAGCTTGTCTACATATCCTTGATGATGTTTATCATGATGAATCTTTATTGTTTGTTCATCTATTTCTGGTTCTAAAGAATTATATTCATAAGGTAATTTTGGAAGTATGTGCGTCATTTTATTTTTGAAGTTTCATAGGTTTTCCACAACAAACTAATTCTCCTTTTCCTTCTTCAATAATTTGAACAACATTTCCACATATTTCACATTTGTATACTTCTTGTTTTTTAGTCATTTAATATTCCTCGCACTTTAATTTATAATATTCTTTTCCATGATCACAAGAAGGACATTTTTCTGGAGGTTGTTTCCCTTTGTGAATATAGCCACATTCAGAACAAACCCATTCTTTTTCTTCTTCTTTTTTATATAAGGAGTCTTTTTTTAATTCTTCTAATAATTTTTTGTAACGTTCTTCATGATGAACTTCTGCTAAGGCAATTGATTTTAATCTTATTGCAATGTGAGGTAATCCTTCCTCTTCTGCAATTTTTGCAAATTCAGGATACATTTCAGTGTTTTCATAATTTTCTCCATTTACAGCAGATTGAAGATTTTCTTTTGTGTTTCCATATGTTGAAGGGCAAGAAGCTTCAACTTTTATTTCTTCATCTTTTAATTTTCCTAATTTTTCTTTTAGTTCTTGTATATGTTCAAATAATCTTTTTGCATGAGTTTTTTCTTGTTCAGCTGTTTTAAGAAATATTTCTGAGATTTGAGGGTGTCCTTCTTTTTTAGCTATTTTAGCATAAAAAGTATATCTATTCCTTGCTTGGCTTTCCCCTATAAATGCCTTTACTAAATTTTTTAATGTTTTTTCCATTTTTTTATTTTTTATATTATTTTTTTTAAAGATTTTTCTGGAAAGTAGGGAGTTATCTCATATTTTATTTTGTTGTTTTTTGTTTTTATAGCATACCCGGAATATTTCCAAATGCCACCAAAAATATCTTCTAATGCATCTGAATTATTTTTTGGTTGGAATGATTTTTTTGTTATAAGCATAATCTTCTCAGGATCTTTTTTGCCCATTTGAACTAAATCAAACCTATTGAAGGAAGAACCTTTTCCACAAAATTCTGCAACTTCATTATAGTATTCAGGGCTTGAACTATTTGTTGAAGGGAAAGATTTTACTCCCTGGGGTCCGTTTTGATAAATCCATCTTATGCATTGTTTTTTAATTTTATCATAATTTTTTTCCATTTTATTCTTCTGAATTCATTTCTTCTACTTCTTTTTTACCTTCTTCAAATTCTTCAACTTGTTCTTTATCCTTTTCAAAAAGCATTGTTTGAAACTCTCCTACATGTTCTTTTTCTTCTTTAGCAACTTCCAACATAACTTTTTTTACTTTTGGACATTTAGCTTTTTCAGCCATTTGTTCATAGAAGTTTATAGCATCTAATTCAGCCATAATTCCCCATCTAAGGATTTCTTTATCTACCTCCTCGGGATTAACTTTGTCTAAATCAATAGGACTTTTTGATAACATAATTTATTTATGTTTTTTTATTTTATAAGTCTTTGTTTATATTAGGTAGTGAATTCATTTTTTTGATAATTTAGAATTATTTTCCTCTTCTTTTACCAGCTCTTACAGAAGGTCTGTTTTTGTTTTCAGGACTTTTGTCTCTTAAACCTCTTGATTTTTTTGCAGCAGAAGTTTTACCTTTAATTGTTCTTTTTTTGTTTTTGGGTTTGCAAATCCAATTAAGTTTTTTGTCTTTTTTGATTTCTGGAACTTCTGGATCCACTAAAATAACTTCATAAAAATAGAATTTTCCATCTTTTCCTATATTGTATGAGTTTAAAACTTCGAGGTTTTTATATTTTCTATCAGCTCTTTGTTCAGCTATCCACTTATAAGACATTTTTAGGTTTTTTCTGTTATGAAGTCTTTTACTTCTCCTTCCTTTATTTGGACGTGGTCTTTTATGCCCCCCTCTTTTCAATCTAACTCTTAAAATTATAAATCCTTTTTTGCTTTTATATCCCAATGTTCTTGCTCTATCTAATCTTGTTGGTTTTTCAACTCTTGTTATTGTATTAGATTTTCTCCATTCTATTAATCTCTTTTTTTGAGATTCTTTGTCTGGCTTTTTCCATGCTTCTCTTAGTTTTTGATATAATCCTTGTACCATGATTAATTTAGAAAAAGTTTATTTAAAAAGGTTATGGGGTGCTTGAAAATAGGGTTTTTGAGATTTTAGAGGGTTTTGTAGTGTGTCTTTATGAAAAGATTTTTCTAGGTAGAGATTGATTTTTGAAGTGTATCTTTTATGAAAAGATTT
>CAZGCP010000007.1:0-6910 GCA_964524525.1 Candidatus Woesearchaeota archaeon | reverse complement strand
TTGGTTTTGTAGTGTATCTTTTATGAAAAGATACATGAGGCTGCACGGATTTGAACCGTGGACCCCTACCTTATCAGAGTAGTGCTCTGACCAGACTGAGCTACAGCCTCACAGTATATTTTAAACATTATTTAGTTATTTAAAGTTTTTTCTTTGTTAATATTATGATTAAGAAAGTTTTTTTATAATTTAAGTAACTGATAATGTAAGGAGGTGTGACTAAATTTCTTGTTTTATGTCTTTTTTAATTTTCAATAAAATATCTAAAGAAATTTCTTTTTTTGGATATGGAGAATAATTGCCTTTTGGATTTGGGTCTATAAAATTAATTCCGTAAAATGTTTTTGTATCAAAAAATCTTGGAATAAAATGTGCATGAAGATGGGACCATTCGTTTCCCAATATTGCGACATTTGGTCTTGATTCGCCAAATAATTTTGAAATTGCCTTATGCCATTCAGGAACAACAATAGAAAATAATTCTTCTGCTTCTGCAGTTTCCATTTTAGTTACTAACTCTGCATCTTTGCGTAGGGCTGAAGCATAACATCTTCCAAGATAAGGGGATTGATTTTTATGCAAATATAAATCCCAAAGGTCAAATTGTTTTATTTTGAATTGCTCATAATCCATATTGTAAAAAGGAGTTATTTGTTTAAATAAATATTGGCATAATTGAGGATTTTTAACATCAATTAAGACGAACTTTATTTCTATTTTTGTCTTTTTTATTCCAGATAGTAATTTTTTATAAAACTTTTTACTTTATCTAAAAAATCATTCTTCTTGCATTTCAAGAACTAATTTGTCTTTTGAAAGTTCGTAATTAAGAATTGGAAGGTTGAAAGGAATTATTTTTTTATATGCTTTGTTTTTTGAGATTGCTTTTATTTCTATACTATTTTCAAGTTTTTGAATTGATATGTCTTTTAGTGACTTTATCTCTGGAATATTTAATTCATAAACTAGTTTATTTTCTATTCTTTTAATGTTTGTTTGAGGTTCGTGTTTAGGGTATTTTGAAAAATCTTTTAGTGTGTTTGAAGGAAGTTTTTTAATTTTTTGAGGTTCTTCTTTTTGATTTTGATTCAAACCAATTTCTTTACCATTTATCATTAATTTAAAATTTTGATTTTGAAAGTTATCTTTTTTCATGTCTTTTTGCATTTCTTTTTCAAGCATTTTCATAGCTCCTTGAAGCATTTTTCCAAGCATTCCTCCACTCATTCCTGGAAGAATTTCTTGCTGTTCTATTTTGTCTTCTTTCCCTAACATTCCCCAATTTTTTTTATTTTCTTGGACTTTTCCTTTTTTTAAATTGATTCCACAATTAGGACAAAAATTATTTTCAGAATTAATTTTCTTATTACAATAAGGGCAGGTTTTTTTGTTAAACATATTTTTTATAGGCTGTTTTTGTTTAAAAGTCTTTTCTATGGAAAGTTTTTTATAATATTTCTTCAAGTAATTGAAGGATGGAAGAAGAAATATATTTTAATTTTAGGGATGACATTAATGATGATTCTGGAAAAGGAGATGCTATTTTTTTGATTGTAGGTTTAGATAAATCTCGTGTGGGTAATCTTTATGAAAAAATAAAGGAAGATATTTCTTCATTATCCTTAATTGAAAACAAGATTTTGGATGAAGGGGCAATGGGAAAACAAAAATATTATAGTATGGCTTATTTTAAATTTAAAGGTAAGTGGGATGATACAGAAGTTAGAAAATGTGTTTCAGCGAAATTATTGAGAGACACTAATTTTTATTATTGGAAAGAAAAGTGGAGAGATAGAGACTTAGAACATTATCTTTCTTTGAAATAAGTTTAAATATTATTTATTCTTGTTTTATTTATGAAATATAAAAAACCCCAAATTTTATGGAATTCTGAACTTAGTGAGGACAAGCATTTTCATGATAATAAAATAAAATACTATTTTTTAATTTATAATTCTTCATATCATGAATCAATTAAAGATAAAATACTTAATCAATTCAAGGGTTTTGAGTTTTTCCAAGGTTTTGGAAATTTTGAACAATTTTATGGGAAAGTTTCTGGAACTGTTATGAAATATTTGAGTTTTAGTTTTGAAACTTCAAGAATCCCAAAAAGTATTGATTGGGAAAAAGTTACTTCTATTAAAAAAGTTAGGATAGATAAGAATTTGACTGAAAAGAATAAAATAGGAATTGAAAATTATGTTTCTGATTTATTTTTAGGAAAGGTTCCTTTTGATGGTTTTGAGGATAAATAGTTTTTTATAGTATTTCTTTCTTTTGATAATATGAAAAAGAAATTTTATATTACAACAGCAATTGACTATCCGAATGCAGAACCTCATATTGGACATGCATATCAAAAAATTGTAGCAGATGTTTTATCAAGATGGCACACTATTCTTGGAGAGGATGTAAGATTTTTAACAGGAACTGACGAACATGGTAAAAAAATTCAAGAAGCTGCTGAAAAAAAAGGCAAGGCTCCAAGAGAATTTGTTGATGAGTTAGCTATGAAATTCAAGCAAGCTTGGAAAACTCTTAATATAAAACCAGATAGATTTATTAGAACTACTGATTCTGATCACGAAGAATTAGTTAAGAAAATAATAGAGAAATGTAATGATAATGGAGATATTTACAAGGGAGAGTATGAAGGATTGTATTGTACAGATTGTGAAGCATATTATACTGAAAAAGATTTAGGAGAAGGAAATCTTTGCCCTGTTCATAAAAGACCTGTTAAAAAAATAAAAGAAGAAAGTTATTTTTTTAAATTAAGTAAGTATAAAGATTTTTTATTGGAATTATATGAAAAAAATCCTGAGTTTATTAAACCTGAAGAGAGAAGAAATGAAATTATTTCAAGGGTTAAAGAGGGTTTAAAAGATTTGAGCATTTCAAGAACTAGTTTTGATTGGGGGGTGCCTTTTCCTTTAGATGAGAAACATATTACTTATGTTTGGTTTGATGCTTTGTTTAATTATTATACTGGTTCAGGAGAAAACAAAGAATATTGGCCTGCTAATGTTCATTTGTTAGGGAAAGATAATTCTTGGTTTCATTGTGTTTATTGGCCTGCTTTTTTGAAATCAGCAGGTTTAGAACTTCCAAAAACTGTTTTTGTCCATGGATTTTTAAGTTTTAATGGTCAAAAAATTTCAAAATCTTTAGGAAATGCAATTTCTCCGAATGTGCTTTCTGAAAAATATGGTGCAGATCCAATAAGGTATTTTGTATGCAGACAATTCCCTTTTGCAGAAGGAAACGACGGGAATTTTTCAGAAGAATATTTAATTGAGAGACATAATAATGAATTAGCAAATAAGTTGGGGAATTTGGTTTCACGAACAATATCTTTAATTAATAAAAAAGGAATTTCTAAAAACGAAAATACTCTTATTTATAGTTTGGATTTTGAAAAAATAAAAAAAGATGTTAATGAATTTCAATTGGATAAAATTTTAAATTCTATATTTGCTTTTATTGATGTTTGTAATGAGTATATTCAAGAAAAACGTCCTTGGGAAGCTGATGAAGATGAAGCTAAAAAGGTTCTTTATAGGGTTGCAGATTCAATAAAAAAAATTTCAATTTTATTGTGGCCTTTTATTCCTGAAACTTCTGAAAAAATCGCAAAACAATTTGGAGATTATAAATTATCTTTAGAAGAATTTTCAAAACAATTTAATGAGAATTCAAAAATAGAAAAAAAGGATGTTTTGTTTAATAAATTAGATAAAGAAAATTTTTTGAAAGAAATAGGAAAAGATAAAAAAGAAAAAATTAATAAATCTCCTCAAGTTAATGAGGTTATGGAAAATGTTGGACAAGTGAAGTTTGAAGATTGGGAAAAACTTGATTTACTTGTGGCAGAGATTAAAAATGTTGAAGAAGTTGAAGGTGCTGATAAATTATGGAAATTGACTTTAGATGTTGGAACTGAAATTGGTGGGAGAATTGTTTGTGCTGGATTAAAACAATTTTATCCTAAAGAAAAATTACAAGGAAAGAAAATAATTTATTTTGCAAATTTAAAACCTCGAAAGATGAGAGGTATTGAATCTCAAGGAATGCTTTTGGCTGCTTCTACAAAAGAGCATGATAAAGTTGTTTTGATTTCTCCTGAAGAAGATATTGAAAATGGAAGTATTGTTGGTTAAGTAGTTTTATTTTAAAGGAGAAAGTGTTTTTTGTTTTATGAATATAAATCAATTAGTGAATACTTATTTTGGCCAAATCGAAATTAAAGATATTGGTTTTAGTCTTGTTGATGACGCAATTTTTGATACAGCATATTTTCTCTTAAATATTCCAATAGCAATGTTAAAAGAATATTTACAATTAAAAGGTGAAAATAAAAAATTTCCTAATGTAGTTGAATTTTGGAGGGAAACAGGGTTAGTGACAAGTTAAAATTTTCTAATAAATATTATGGGCAAGTGAAGGTGTCACACTTATTATTTGATATTTTGGATTATTTAGAGGGAAATGTTTTAGGAGAATATAGTGAATTAAATTCATAAGAAAAAATTGAATTTTTTATTACATAGATTTAATCATTATTCGAAATTACTCTCTTCTAAAAATCCTTTTAAAAAATCCATGTCTATCTTTGTTGGAGTCATATTCTACATCTAAAAGATGAGCTGCTATTTCTTTATAAGCTCTCGAGGCTTTTGATTTTGGATATGCATGAACTACTGGATGACTTATTTTTAATGCTTTTTTTATTGTTATATCTTCAGGAATCATTCCTATTACAGGAATTTCTAACATTTCTTTAACTTCTTCTGGTTGCATTTCTATTTTATCTTTTCTAACCCTTGTTACTACTACTCCTTTTACTTTTATTTTCTTTTTTTCTGCAACTTTTATTGTTTTTAATGCATCTGCAATTGCAGGCATTTCAGGATTTGTTACAATTATTAATTCATCTGCAAGTTCCATTGCAGATAAAGCTTCTTCTCCTAATCCTGCAGAAGTATCAATGATTATGTTTTCTGCAACTTTTAAAAAATCTTTTTTAAGATTTTTCAGTTTGTTTAAATTTAATTTATTCAGTTCTTTTATTGATAGAGAAGAAGGAATTATTTTTATTCCAGATTCGTGTTCATAGATTGAATCATAAATATCTGCTTTTTTTGAAAGAACGTTATTTAAGGTTATTGGAACTTCTGGAGAATTTAAATAAAGGCCAATGTTTGCAGTTGATAAATTTCCGTCTACAATTAATGCCTCTTTTCCAAATTGTTTGATAGCAACTCCTAAATTTATTGCAGTTGTTGTTTTTCCCACCCCTCCTTTTCCAGAGGTAATTACGATTACTCTTGTCATTTTTAATTAAAATCTATTTAGATAAAAGAAATTGTTTTGTAATGCTTATAAATTTTTCTAATTTTTTTGAGTATTCTTTTAATTTTTCTAAATCAATATTTATTTCTTCACCTCTAAAATATATTTTTAAACATACATTTTTTCTGAACTCCCCGATTCTTTCATTTCTGAGGTCTTCTATTTTTTTTAACATCTCATATAATTCAAGAACATTTTGAAAATCTTTGTCTTTTTTGAATAGCTCTTTGACAGCTTCCATTCTTTTAATATTATTTTCTGGGATTGTAGAAATTTTTTTCTTGTTTTTTGCATGCTGAAGTATTTTGCTCACACTAGTTTCAATTAATTCTCTCCATCTTTTGAGGAGATTCATAATGACATCACAAGTTTTTGTGTATTTTAAACTTACATATAACAAGTGATCTGCACTAATTTTTTCTTGCATTATATCTTCCATAATTTACATTACCTGTTTACTTATTTAGAAGTATGAATCATAAGGATGAGGGGGTTTATATATTTTTTGTTTAAAAAGTCTTATTTTGGCAATTTTAAGGCTCGTATTCATTAAAATAGAGGATATTTTGAGTGAGTATTACATATTTTGAACTTTTTTCAGATTTTGAATTTTTTATAATGTAGTCTTTTCTCACCTTTTCCATAGATTTGTTCATTTTCTCTATGGCTTTTTTATGTTCTGGTTTATCTAGAGTTTTAAAAGGCAATCTTTTTTCTAATTCTTTTGTTTTAGAAATTTTTATTATCATTCTGAAAGTTTTATAATTGCTTCTGCTAAATCTTCTGTTTCTTCAAGAGTTTCACGAGCTTTTTCTTCTGAAACCCCTGTTTTTTCAATAATGGTTTGAATATCTTCTTGTGAAAATTTTTCACTTTCTTCTTCTGAAATATCTCCAGCAATTTGAAAGGTTTCTTGTCCTTGCATTTTTATCTTTTGAATAGAAGGATTATTTATTATTATTTTAGATCCATCTGTTTTTTCAATTGTAACTTTAGAAGCATCTACTTCTTCTTGGGAAATTCCCATTTGCTTCATCATTCCTTGCATTTTTTTTGGATTCATTCCTGGAAACATTTTAGATTATGTAAGGCAATAAGACCCTTAACCCTATTATTAGAAGTATAAATACAATTATGTGTGTTGGTTTCAACATGAATTTGCTTTCATATTCTTCATTATATCTTGTTAAACCTCCAAAGGCTCCTGGAAGATTTACACCTTGTTGTTTTGCCATAATTCCTTGAATTTTTGAGAGTATTTAAAATTTTGGTTACAAAACCTTTAAATATAAAATTTTGTTTATGTTAGTATGAAAAAAATATTCATTTTAATGCTTTTGTGTTTATTAGCACCAACAGTCTTGGCAGCTAATCTTGATGTGAATAAACATAGCTCTGATGTTACTATTATTAGGGGTGCTGATGGGACCGCAGAATATGAAATTTCTATAACTAATAACGGAGCATCGAATAGTTTTAGTTTTTTTAGTTATGTTAGTCCAAATATGAAACCAGATGAAAAAATTTTTATTGAGAATGGAGAGACAAAACATCT
>CAZGCP010000006.1:0-11874 GCA_964524525.1 Candidatus Woesearchaeota archaeon | reverse complement strand
TAACATCGCGATTAAGGAAAGTTAATTTCTCCCGCGAGTTTACGAGCTGGATGAGAAATTAATTTGGGAAAATCCTGCAAGGATTTTCTCTTTAATCGCTGTTAAGGTATCCGAAGCGAAGCGTAGGACGAGGAATAACTGCAAGTGGTTTTTTGCGAAGCAAAAAAATTCCGAAGAGTAAAAATTGGTGCGTGCTAATTCATCACAATAAAACTTATAAAGTATCTGCTAATCAAAAATTTATGAGCGAGCAAGATATAAAACAAAAATACATTGCACAAAGAAACGAGTTTAATGAAAAGAAAACGAGCTTATTAGAGCAAATTTCACAACACAAATCTGCAATCGCAGGATTGAACAAACAAATTGATGATGCAAGACCAAGAACAGAACATGGAGATATGACTTGTGAAAGATGTGATTGTGTAAGTATGAAATATTTGGGAAGAACTCCTCAGGGAGGATGTTCTGGAGGAGATGATATTTATGAATGTGAAATTTGTGGAAAAGATAATCTTAGCAGATACTAATTTTTAAAATATTTAGCATCAATTTTTATTTACTTTAACAGGTATTAAATGAACTTCATTTATGTAAGTTCTATTTAATGGTAAATAATCTATAAAAAGCGAAATTAATTGGTTCTTTAATGATTACTAGAAAAACAAAAGCTCTTGAGAAACTCAAGCAAAAACTAGTCTTCAAAGGGTTTTCTCCTAAAACTATTCAATCATATATGTATAATTCTGAGAAATTTTTAAATTATCTTGATAAAAGTTCGCAAAAGTGTGATGAAAACTCTGTTAGAGAGTACTTTCAAATACTTTACAACAAAAAATATGATTTAAACACTATTAGGTTAATTAAAGCTTCTTTAGATTTCTTAATAAAAAATATCTTTGAGAAAAACATTGCAATAGAAAACATTCCTTATCCAAAGAAAAAGAAAACACTTCCAAAAGTTCTCTCTAAAAAAGAGATAAAAATTATTTTTAATGAAACCAAAAATCCAAAACACAAACTAATTCTGCAGATGCTTTACTCTTCAGGTATACGTTTAAATGAATTAATTAACTTAAAACGAGAACATATTGACCCTTCAAGAAAAACAATCTTAATTTCACAAGGCAAAGGAAAAAAAGATAGATTAACTATTTTATCAGATAATCTCTCTAAAGAACTTTTCAATTATATTTGTAAAACAGAATTTAAAACAAATTTCTTATTTGAAAGTTCTAGAAATAAAAAATATTCTCAGAAAACTATTCAAAAAATATTGGAAAATTCTTCAAAAAAACTCAATAAAAAAATAACACCTCATATGCTTAGACATTCCTTTGCAACACATTTACTTGAAAATGGAACTGATATAAGATATATTCAAAAACTTTTAGGGCACTCAAATTTAGAAACAACACAAATATATGCTAAAGTTGCTACAACAGATTTATTAAAAATAAAATCTCCTTTAGACAACCTATAACAAACTTAATAAATAAAATAATTTTCTTTACTTTATGTTATACTTAATTGGTTTAGGATTGAATAAGAAAGGAATTTCTGTAGAAGGTCTTGAAGAAGTAAAAAGATGTAAGAAAGTTTATCTTGAAAACTATACTGTGGATTTTCCTTATAATTTGCAAGAACTTGAAGAAATTGTGGGAAAAAAAGTAATTCCTTTAGATAGAAGCAAAGTTGAAAATTTAGAATTTATTGATGAAGCTGAAAAAAAGAATATTGCATTATTGGTTTATGGAAGCCCTCTAATAGCTACAACCCACATAACAATTCTTGATGAAGCAAAAAAATCAGGAATAAAAACTAATGTCATTCATGCGGGCTCTGTTCTTGATGGAATTGCAGAATCAGGATTACAATTGTATAAGTTCGGAAAAATAACTTCTATGCCTGCTTGGAAAAAAAGTTACAAACCTGATAGCTTCATAGAAATTGTTAAAGAAAATAAAAAAATTGAATCTCATAGTTTAATTTTAATTGATATTGGATTGGATTTTGATGATGCATTAAACCAATTACAAAAAGCTTCAGAAAAAAATGAGATTAAATTTGATAAAATAATTTTGTGTCAAGCAATAGGAACAAAAAAATCAAGAATTTATTACAAACATATTAAAGAATTAAAAGAAATAAGGAAAGTTGTAAAACCCTTTTGTATTATAATTCCAGGAAAACTTCATCATGTTGAAGAAGAATTTTTAGAATATCTTTCATAATAAAAAACTCTTCCTGATTTCTTTTTTAATTTCCAGCTAGGAAGTTCCCAATAATGTGAAATAATTTTTGCTTTTGATTTCAGTTCTTTATTAAATTTTTTAGATAGTTTATTCATTATTGTTTTAAATTGAAAGAGAGCTATTTTATTATAATTTCCAAGATTAACATTCCAAAAGTTTTTCCAATAGATTTTTGCATTTTTCAAACCTTGTTTTTTTATTTTTCTTTTTGAAATCCAAACTAAAAAAGGATTTATTTCGAATCCATGAACTTCTGCTTTAGGACATTTTTTTGCCAAAGCAATTACAATTCTTCCATCTCCAGAACCTAATTCAGCTATTTTATCTCCTTTTTTAGGATTTGTAAATTCAATCATTTTTTCCAAAACTTTTTTCTTTGTTCCCTCATAAGGAGCTCCTGTAAGAAATGGAAAAACAAAAAATATTGATAAAACTAAAACTAAGATTATTAATAAAATCAAAATCAAAAGGATAAAGAATAATTCCATAAAAATAAATGTTTTTTTAGGTTTTATATCTTTTTGTTATAAAGACCAATTAATGACTAAATTTAAATAGTTTTTATCTTTGTTATTTTCATGAAAGAATCTGGAAAAATAACAATCAATAAAGAAAAAGAGGAAATTCAAATAAATAATTTAAACATTTCTAATTCGGATACATATAATTTTCTTAAAGACAAAGACAATTTAGAAGATTGGATAAAAAAAGCACTAATAATAGGTTGTGTGGGCTTAAAACAGATGGTCTTGACAGAAAATGTAGATTTTGTTGAAAAAGAATTTAATAAATTTATAGATAAAGCTAAAAATATTTTTGAAAAAGAAACAAGCAATCTTCATAACAAAATTGAAACAACGTTTAGTCTTGAAAATACTCAAAGCCCTTTATTTAAAATGAAAGAACTAATTAACACTTATTTTGATAAAGACGAGGGGCAAATAAAAAAAAATAATTGATGAAACATTTAATATAGATAATAAAAAAAGTGCTCTTGCACTTTTAATAGAAGAATTAAAAAAGAATTCAGAACTTGATGAAAAAAAACTGCATGAATTATTAGATCCATATAAAACAGATTCTCCAGCAAAACAGCTTAAAGAACAAATTTTAGATAAGTTAAATGATATTAGAGAGAAAGAAATAAAAGAAATAAGAGACCAATTAATAAAAGAAAGTGCAATTGAAGTAGAAAAACAAAAAGGAACTTCTAAAGGAATAGATTTTGAAAAGGAAGTATATTCAACTTTACAAACACTAGCAAGTCCTTATGAAAATAGTGTTAGTTTAGCGGGAGATATTAGAGGTGTAGAAAATAAAAAAGGAGATATTATAATTGAATTGGAAAATAAAAGGAAAATAATAATTGAATGCAAAAATAGTTCAAGTTATTCTACCAAAAAATCTATAGATGAAATTAATAATGCTATAAAAAATAGAGATGCTTCATTTGGAATTTTTATATTTGCTAAAAGAGAACAAATGCCCAAAGAAATTTGCCCAATAAAGATAAATGATAAATATGTCATAATTTATTATGATGAAGACAATCTTTATTTTGCATATCGTATTGCAAGACTTTTTGCTCTCAAAAGAGAAAGTAATTATGAGGAAGGGATTAATTTTGAAAAAATTTCTTCGGAATTGATAAATATGGAAGATAATTTCAGAGACATAGATTCTATACAAAAGAAAGTTACCACAATTCTAAATTCTGGAGAATATATAAGAGAAAACATAAAAAAATTAAAAAATAATCTAGATGAAGGAATTGAAAATATAAAAAGAGAGCTTGGAGAAAAGTATCAAGAACAATTATGTGAAGAATCTAATAAATTTTAAAAACTCCCTATTCTATTCAAGCTTGTTAAGATGTATGATTTTAATAAAATAGAAGAATTTGCAAGAAAGAAACAAGAATCTAAGAAAGATAAAATTGAAAATGCAATCCAAGATGATCCTAAAAAACCCTTATTTTCTTTCTTAGAAGGACCTCCAACAGCAAATGCTCCCCCAGGATTGCATCATTTAGAAGTTAGAACATTCAAAGACATAATTTGTAAATTTAAATACATGCAAGGATTCTCAGTTCCAAGAAAAGGAGGGTGGGATTGTCATGGTTTACCTGTAGAAGTTCAAGTAGAAAAAAAACTAAAGTTAAGTCATAAAAAAGAAGTTGAAGATTATGGAATTGATAAATTCATAAAAAATTGTAGAAAAGATGTTTTTTCAAATATTGAAGATTGGAACAAATCAACAAAACAATTAGGTTATTGGATTGACTTAGAAAATCCTTATGTTACTCTAGAAAATAATTATATTGAAAGTGTGTGGTGGAGTTTGAAAGAATTGTATAAAAAAGACTTGTTATATGAAGGTTACAAAGTTGTTCCTTTTTGTCCTCGTTGCGGAACTCCCTTATCAAGTCATGAAGTTTCTCAGGGATATAAAAATGTTAAAGAAGATTCTGTTTACATTGCATTTAAAATTAAAGATAAAGAATATATTTTAGCTTGGACAACAACCCCTTGGACCCTTCCAGGAAATGTTGCTTTAGCTGTTGGTCCTAAAATAGAATATGTAAAGGTAAAACTTCCAGATGGAGATAAATTAATCCTTGCAAAAGAAAAATTAGAATTAATTAAAGGAGAATATGAAATAATTGAAAAAATAAAGGGAAAAGATTTAGTTGGTTTGGAATATGAGCCTCTTTATGATATTAAAGAAACTCAAAATGAAAAATCTCATAAAATAATTTCTGCGGATTTTGTTACAACTGAAGATGGAACCGGGGTTGTTCATACTGCTGTAATGTATGGTGAAGATGATTATAAGGTTGGAAAAGAGGCAGGGCTTCCAGAAGTTCATACTGTAGGACAAGATGGAAAATTTTTAGATATTGCTCCTGAATTCATACAAGGAAAATTTGTAAAATCAGCTGAAAAAAATATTATTGAAGATTTGAAGAAAAGACATTTATTATTCAAAGTAGAAAAATTTGAACATTCTTATCCTCATTGCTGGAGATGTAATACTCCTTTATTGTATTATGGTTTAAACTCTTGGTTTATTAATGTTCCAAAAATAAAAGAAAAATTAGTTGAATTAAATAAAGAAATAAATTGGTATCCTGAACATATTAAAGAGGGGAGATTTGGTAAATGGTTGGAAAGTGCAAAAGAGTGGTCTCTTTCAAGATTCAAATTCTGGGGAACTCCCTTGCCTGTTTGGAGGTGTGAAAATGAAAATTGTAAAAATGAAAAAATTATTGGAAGTATTGAAGAATTAAAAAAAGCTGAAAAAGTACCCAAAGGAGAAGTTGATTTGCATAGACCTTGGGTTGACAAAGTTAAATTCAAATGTGAAAAATGTGGAAAAGAAATGTCAAGAATAAAAGATGTTATTGATTGCTGGTATGATTCTGGTTCTGCTTCATTTGCGCAATTTCATTATCCTTTTGAAAACAAAGAAAAATTTGAAAAAAGATTTCCTTATGATTTTATTTCAGAAGCTATTGATCAAACAAGAGGGTGGTTTTACACATTACATGTTTTAGGAACAATTCTTTTTGAAAAACCAGCTTACAAAAATGTTATTTGTGCAGGACATGTTGTTGATAATAAAGGGGAAAAAATGTCAAAATCAAAGGGAAATATAATAAAACCAGATGAAATAATTACTAAAGCAGGTGTTGATGCTGTAAGACTTCAATTCTGCACTTCAGATGCAGGAAATCAAAAAAGATTTTCTTATGATTTAATGAAAGAACAAGTTTTAGGTTTTCTTAATGTTCTTTATAATACAAATAATTTTTATAATCAATTAAAAGAAAAAGAAAATTCTTCAAAAGTAGAAGACAAATGGATTTTATCGAGATTAAATTCTGTAATTAAAGAAGTGACTGAAAATTTGGAAAACTATAATTTAAACAAACCTATTGAAAAAATAATGGATTTTATAATTAATGATTTTTCCAGAGGATATATTAAAATGACTCGTGATAGAGAGGATACTAAAGAAATTCAGGGAGAAGTTCTAAAAAAAGTTTCTTTATTAATTGCTCCCTTTGTTCCCTATATTTCAGAATATATTTATTCAAATTTTTCAAAAGATTCTGTACATCTTTCAGAATGGCCAGAGGCAAAAGAAAACATGATTAATAAAGAATTAGAATCTATTCTTAGTCAAACATTGGAAATTATTGAAGCAGGTTTAGCTAAAAGAGATAAACAAGGAATTGGGTTAAAATGGCCTCTTCCAAAAACAACTATATTTATTAAAGATAGTAAAAAATTTAAAGAGATTAAAGAAATAATTAAAAACCAATTAAATGTAAAAGAGATTATTTTTAAATCTCCTACATCAAAAGAAACTGAATTTAATATTGAGCTGGATACAAAATTAACTCCTGAATTAGAAGCAGAAGGTTATGCAAGAGAAATCTCAAGAAAAATTCAAGCATTTAGAAAAAAACTAGGTTTAAATAAAGAAGATAAAGTAGAAACAGAAATAATTGTTGATGAAAATTTTAAAAAAACTCTTGAATCTCAAAAAGAATTCATCAGAGATAGAACTAATTCTCAAAAGATAAATGTTGTTACAAAAGGGGGAGAAAAGTTTAAAAATAAAGAAGACTTTAAAATAAAAGAAAAGGAGGTTAAAATAGGTTTATTTGTTATCAAGGGGTAGCGTCAAATGATTACTCCTCTAAATTATAACAAACTTTAAAAACCTATAAACATTTAAGAAAACATGATAGTTAAAGAAGAATTTTTAAGTAGGCTAAGAAAAATTTTTGATTTAAATCTTTATGAAGTTAAAGTTTGGACTGCTCTTTTATCAAGAGGAACATCTACAGCAGGAGAATTAAGCAATATTTCTGATGTTCCAAGAAGTAGAACCTATGATATTCTTGAAAGTCTTGAGAAAAAAGGGTTTATTGTTATGAAATTAGGTAAACCTATTAAATTTGTTGCATTAAAACCAGAAGAAGTTATTGAAAGAGTTAAAAAAAATTTAATGAATGATGCAAAAGACAAAACAAAAAGATTAGAAAAATTAAAAGGAGATGATGTTTTAGATGAATTAAATACTTTATTCTCAAAAGGAATAAAATTTGTTGAACCTTCTGAGCTATCAGGAAGCTTAAAAGGAAGGCAAAACCTATATAATCATTTGGATATGTTAGTAAGGAATGCTGAAAAAACAATTACAATTGTAACAACTTCTGAAGGTTTAAATAGAAAAATGGAAGCATTAATGCCTAGTTTTGAAAAATGTAAAAAAAGAGGAGTTAAAATAAGAATTGCTGCTCCAATTAATAAAAATAATGAAAAATTTGCTAAAGAATTAAAAAAGGTTGCAGAAGTAAAAAATTTAGATAAAATAAAAGCAAGATTCACTGTAATTGATTCTAATCAATTAATGTTTATGTTATTAGATGATGAAAAATTCCATCAAAATTATGATATTGGAGTTTGGATAAACACAGAATTCTTTGCTTCAGCTTTAGAACAAATGTTTGAACTTGCTTGGAAAGATATGAAACCTGTTAAATAATTCTAAGAAAAAAATTATTAATAAAAAGGGTGTTCACAATATTCTACTTACGAAATTAGCATCTATGGCAGTTGTTTTAGCTTTAATAACTCTATTGCCTGAATTACATAATTTAGTTATGAGAGTACATTGGGCATGATATCTGGGTGCTGCAATTTTATTTTCAATCAGACCTTATGCAAAAAGAAATATATATTCAAAAAAATATATCTTTATTAATAAAAGATTTCTTTTCATATCATGAAAAAATTATTTGGTAGTTTAATTGGGTTATTAAGTTTAATTAATGTTTATTCTCAAGATACTTTAAAATGTGCAAGTTGGGATTTAAATGGAGATAGTATAAAAGATATAAAATTTTGTGTTAATTATAAAACTCAAGAAATAAAAGAAATCTATTATTACCCTTCTGGAGATACCTTAAAATATTTTAATAAAGATGCAAGAGGAGATTTATTGAAAAGAGTTGAATTTGAAGATAAACTAAATAAAAATGGAAAAATAATAACAATTAAAAAAGAATATATTCCTAAATATTAAGTAGATTTTCTAAATCTTTAATATCTCTTGTTTTAAAAATTTCTAATCTTAATTTTGTTGCTTGTTTTTTTCCTTTTGTGAAATTCATTGCTTGAAGTTTTATTTGTCTAAAAGGAAGTTTATATTTTTTTGCTAATTTTAAATAATCCTTGAATTGAATATTTTTAGTATTTTTATTTTTTATTAATTTGGAAAAAATTTCTGGATGTCCTATTGCTTCCCTACCAATCATAACATAATCAAAAAATTTCAAAAAATTATCTGCATTTTTTTCATTAACATCTCCAGAATAAATAACAGGTATTTTTGATTTTTCTTTAAATTTTTTTGCAAACTCTAAATCAGGTTTTCCTGAATATCCTTGATCTTTTGTCCTTGGATGAATACATATTGCATCACAATATTTTTCAGCAATTTTTAAAATATTATAAGAGATTCTTGATTTTCTTATTTTAACTGTTAATATTTTTTTTGTACTTTCCCTCATTTCTTTTAATATGTTTTCTATTTTTTTCAAATCAGATAAATAAGCTCCAATTTTATTTTTTTGTGCAATTTTTGCAGGACATCCTAAATTAAAATCCCATAAAAAAACTTTTTTGTCGTGTTTTTTTATGAATTCTTTTATTCCTTTTGTTTCATTACAAAAAAGTTGTAATCCAGGTTTATCATCAAGAAAAATTTTTTGTTTTGTCAAAGGATTAATCATTCCGGTATATGTTAATCCACATCCTGATTTTTTACAAAGAATTCTAAAGGCAATATCATTAATTTCCTCCATTGGAGCTAAAAGATATTTGTTTCTAAAAGGGAATTTCATTATAAAAATAAAAAAAGAAAAAGAAGTTTAAAAAAACAACTATTTAGAAAAATAGTGTATAATTGCAAGTAATGCTCCTAAGATAGTTGCTACAATTACAACATATCCAAAAAAACTTACCACGTTCCCTGCAGCTAATTCTGATAACCAAGGTATGCTTTGATTTAAAGCTCCTCCCATAGTCATTGAAAAACCAACAGCTAAGGAAACAATTACACCTGTAAGCCATCCGATAAAACTAAGGAGCCTTCCTAAAACGGTCTTATTGCTTTTTCGTTTAGAAACTCTCGGCTTTGTTTTTGAAACTTTGGCTTTTTTAGATTTAGACTTTTTTGCCATTTAAACCTCCTCTTTTAATTTATAAAATAAAGAAGAAGCCATTTAAATATGTTTTGTTAAGTGGTTACATTTCTTCAAGAGTTTCAATTCCTAAAAGATTCAAGGAATTTTTTAAGGTTTGTTTTGTAGCTCTTACTAATTTCTTCCTAAAACTTTGCCTTTTAGATTTCATTACAGGACATTCGTGATAAAATTCATTAAAGATTTTAGATAATTCAAAAGAATAATTAGCAATAAAAGAAGGATTTGATTGGTTATATGATTTTTCAACTATTTTTTTAAAATTATAAATTTTCATAATTAGCTCTTTTTCTTTTTTTTCTAATTCTTCTATTTTCTCGTCTTTCTCGTCTATTTTTAATTTTCTCAAAATACTTGAAGCTCGGGCATAAGTATAGAGTAAATAAGAGCCAGTATCACCCTCAAAATCTATTGATTTTTTTGGATCGAAAACCATATTCTTTTTTATGTCTGTCTTAAGCAACATATACTTTATACAAGCTAAAGATATTTTTGGTGCTCTTTTTTGAATTTCTTTTTTTGAAATTTTTTTGTTTTTTTCTTTAAGGGTTTTTGAAACTAACTCTTCCACCTTCATAATTAAATCGTCTGCATCAACAACTTTCCCTTCACGAGATTTCATTTTTCCCTCAGGTAATTCCACCATACCATAAGAAAGATGTTCCATTCTTTCTCTTTTTGCTATTTCCAACATTTCTAGTAGTTTGAATAAAACCTTAAAATGATATTCTTGTTCATTTCCTGTAACATAAATAGATTTATTTAAATCAAAATCTTCAAATTTTTTATTAGCTAAATACAAATCCTGAGTTATGTAAACAGAAGTTCCATCTTGTCTCAATAAAATTTTCTCTCCTAATTCTTTTTCAGAAAATTTGGCTATAATTGCGTTATCCTTTCTTTTCTCAAAGATTCCTTTTTTCAATCCTTGATTAACTAAATCTCTTCCTTGATTATATATGCTACTTTCAAAATATTCTTTATCTATTCTAATATCAAATTTAGAAAAAGTTTCTTTAAATCCTTTTAATGCCCAAGAATTCATTTTGGTCCACAAAACTCTTGTTTCGGGGTCTTCCTCTTCCCATTTTTGTAAAAGCCTATGAGATTCTTTTTCAAGAGAAATATTTTTTTCTGAATTTTTTTTGAATTTTACATAAAAATCTCCTACAAAATGGTCTGATTTTTTTCCTTCTTCTTCAGGAGTTTTATTTTTTCCATATTTTTTATAAGCTGCCATTGATTGACAAATATGAATTCCTCTATCATTATATAAACAAGCCCTGATTACTTTCTCACCATTAAATTCTTTAACCCTAGAAATACTTTCTCCAATAGACATATTTCTTAAATGTCCCAAGTGTAAAGGTTTATTTGTGTTTGGAGAAGGGAATTCTATCATTGTCTTTATTTTATTTTTTAAGTTTTTTTTGGGTTTTCCAAATTTGTCTTCTTCCTTAAAAATTTCATTTAATAAATTTGAAGTTAGAACTTTTTTATTTAAAATAAAATTAACATAGGGTCCTGATGTTCGAACATCTTTAATTTCCTTAGGAAAAGAAGTTATTTCTTTTCTTATTTTTAGAGCTATTTCATTGGGAGGGATCTTAAGTTTTTTAGAAAATTGAAAACAAGGTAAAGCAAAATCCCCCATATCTATAGAAGGAGGACTTTCAAGAAAATCTATTATTTCTTCTTTTTTAAATTTTAAATCGTTTTCCTTAAATGGCTTTACCAACATTTCTGCTATTTTCTCTTTCATGATTACTTGAGATAAATAGAATTAATAAACGTTTTGAAAACCTAAAGACTTATTAATGTAATTTTCTCAAAAATAATATGGCAGAAATAAACAAAGAAAATCTTGAAAAAGCTGTAGGAGATAAGGGAATAAAAAATCAAACTTCTAATGAAAATAACTCTCAAGGAAAACAAATGTCAAAAGAAATGGAAATAGGTTTTCATCAGGGAGCAATGAACACATTAGTTAATGAAAGAAATGAACTTATTAAAATGGCTCAAATGACTGAAAGAATAATGCAAGGCCATATGAAAAGGCTTGAAGAACTAGGCATAAAAATTCAAACTCAAAAAGATTCTCAAGAAAAACAAGATAAAAAATAATTAATAAAAGTTGTTAAAACAAAAAAGTTTATAAGTTTTCTAAATAAATTTATACTAGTTAGAGGTTCATTTTTAGTTATGTGGGAGTGCCGGAGCGGTCAAACGGGCCGGACTTAAGATCCGGTGGCTTAGTGCCTGCGGGGGTTCGATTCCTCTCTCCCACATTCGGTCTTTTTTTCACAAAAATAATCTTTTTCATAAAAGATTAGACAAAAA
>CAZGCP010000005.1:11748-12143 GCA_964524525.1 Candidatus Woesearchaeota archaeon | reverse complement strand
AGCTTTAATATCAAAACTAATTTCATAATTTTCAATAAAGTCTCCCATAACAATAGCATTAATTTTTAATTCTTTTTCATTGAAGTTTATTTTCTTGAATTTTGAAAATAAAAATCCTTCTGTTTCAACCAAAAAAATAAATTCTTCTAAAAAATTATACATTAGTTCTTCAAGATTCTCTCCCTTTGCCTCTATCTCTTTTTTATGTTCTGAAAGAATTTTTCCTTCATAAATTGATTTGAACATTGCTTTTACAGAATTTTTGAAAACTCCCTTAAGACTAATACCATAAGCCCTAAACTTTACATCTGCAGTATGTTCTAAAAATTCAAATTTTTTCAGTATGGTGGGCTTATGTAGATGCGAAGGTCAATAGCGCCGCGTCGCTCATGACG
>CAZGCP010000005.1:0-11738 GCA_964524525.1 Candidatus Woesearchaeota archaeon | reverse complement strand
GTTCTAAAAATTCAAATTTTTTCATTATTTTTTCCAGCAAAATATTTTTAGTTTTCTTGGGTTATATGTTGTTTCATTTGCAAAAAAACCCACTGAATCAGCATAAATTCCTTTGTTTTCTTTAAAATTTAAATTACATTCCGAGTCAATCTCACAAATATTAAAATAACATTCAAGATAAAAAGGTTTTGTTTTATTAATTTCTTTTTCAATAATTTTTGGAAAGTCATTTCCAATAGAATTATTTTTTGGAAGTTCTTCTTCACTAATTCCTAAAACTATATTTCTAATAGAATCATTTAATTGTAATTCTCTTAATATTTTTTCTTCAATATCTAAAATTTTTGATCTTTCAAATCCTTCCCCCTTATAAGTTTGATTTACTAACACAACCATTATTCCACTAATCAACATTATTGCTATAAAGACTTCCAATATTTTTATCCATCCTTTTTTATCTTTAATCAAAATCTTTTTTACCATACTCTCACCTCGAGATAGCCTGTTTTTATTTCTGCTTTTTTATTAAAATATCTTATAGGGAAAATTTCTGCATATATATTTGTTTGAATATCTTTTTCTTTAGTTCTTATAATAGTTCCATTATTTAAATGAATTCCAAATCCAAAATCATTTGATTGGGGAAATCCTATATTGTTTTTCAAACTTCCATAAGAATTATTATATTCATCATAAACCTCATTGAATTTCCCTAAACTAACAATTTTTTCTGTTCTATGAAGTCCTATAGTATAATTTTTTCCTTTCTTCTCTCCCACAGTCTCACAATAGTCTCCAACTTTTTCTCTTGTTAAATTTGATTTAGAATAATATATTTTAAAAAAATCCTCTGAATTTGATTCAACAAATATTTTTTCATTTCCAGAAGTTTTTATTATCTCTTCACTGTTTCTAGCAGTTATATTATATTTTTTATTATTTAAATAATCCTTTTCAAAATTATCAATTCTAATGCAATCTCCTCGAAAGTCCTCTGAAACTTTTACAGAAATAAAAGAAAGATTCTCAGAAATCTCATCTTGAATTCTGGGTTTTAAAAAATCAATTAATTCTTCTGAATCTATTTCCGTAACAATTGCAGGACGAGTAAGCATATACATAAACATAATAAAAGCAATAAAAACTGCAAAAGAAATTATGAATTCAATATGCGACCCCTTTTTATTTTTAGGAAAGAATTTCCTAATTAATTTTTTCACCATTAAATAAACTATTATTCTATATTTATAATTCTTGTGAAACTTCAAATTCTTTTCCAAAAAAATCTCTTATTATCCTTTTCATTTCACCTAATCTTACTTTGTCTCTTCCAATTAACAATGACCTATTCTGTCTATCTGCTTTAACTTTAATAACATTATCTTCCACTCTTATCTCATCTATTTTTACTGGGATTGCAATTGTTTGAATAAATGACTTTATTTCTTTAATTCCTTGAGGTTTTGCAATTATTCTAATTTTTTTTCCTAAAATTTGGTGTATCTTTTTAATATTTTTTTTATCTTCTCCTAAAGCTTTTTTCAATAGGTTCCTTGGAACACAAAAGAATAAAGTATTATTATAATTAAAATAATTCATTGTTCTAACTTTTGTTATTCTTTCAAATAGGTTCAATTGCCTCATATCTTTCATATCTAAAGTTTTCATTTTAAAGAATTATAAGATTACTTTGTTGTTTTTTCTACAACTTCTTTTGAAGCAGATTCCATTTCTGATTCTTTTTTAGTTAAGGAACCAATGACTTTTACTAATAGTCCTGGAAGCCCTGTTCCAATAGGCACTGGTTGATTTAATATTATATTTTCAATAACACTCTTTAATTCTTCTCTGCTTCCTTTAATACTTGCATTTACAAATTGTCTTGTAGGTGTTTCAAAAGTAGCTCTTGCTAATATAGATGCTTTTTGGGAAATAATTCCCATTCTTGTAACACCCTTAACTTCACCACTATTTGTCATAGCATCTGCAATTAATTTTTGATGTCTTTCATTAATATCTAAACCTTGATTTGTAAGAACTTTTTGCACTTCATTCATTATTAGTTGTCTTGCAGCTTCAATACCAAACAAACTAGCAACTTCATAAAAGTCATTAGATACAATTTTATTTTGATCCACTTCTTTAAATTTCATAGCATCTTTAATATTTGTTCCAAGAGTCATTACAACATAATTATTTTCTCTTTTAACAACAAGAACTTGTTCTATTTTTCTTACTCCAGAAATTCTTGTTTCTTTTAGTTTTTCTTTTAACTTATATATTTCTTTGAATGTTTTATCAGAAGACTCTATACTTATTGAAGTTCCTTTTTCTTTTGCTTCATATCCTAAATCTCTAAGTCTGCTTAAAACTTTTTTTGAAGTGGTATGGCTATGTTTTAAACCTTCATTACTTAATTTAATCTGAAGAGTTTTGTTTGAAAAATCTAAACTTATTTCAGAAGAAATTTCTTTTAATTTAACTTCTTTTAATTTTTCTGCAAGTGTTTTTGCATCTTTTTCATTATTATTTTCTTTGTTCAAATAAATTTCCATTTGAGGTGAAGAAGGTTTCTTTCTTGCATCAAATATTTCTATTAATCTAGGAAGACCTTGAGTAACCTGCATTTCTGCAACACCTGCCATATGGAAAGTATTTAAGACCATCTGTGTTGAAGCTTCACCAAATGATTGAGCTGTAAGAATTCCTACTGCTTCTCCAGGATCAACTTTTCCTCCTGTATGAAGTTTTGAAACATCCCTACCATCATCACCATATTTGAATTGGATTATTCTATTGTTACTATCTCTAACAGTTTCATCATATTCTGCCCTCATATCTTGTAAAGCGCTTGCTAATCTTCTATATAAATAACCAGACTTAGGAGTTCTCAAACCAGTATCCATTAATGAGTCTCTTCCTGTCATAGCTTGAAAAAAGAACTCGTCTGGTTCCAACCCTCTGATAAAAGAACTTTTGATAAATCCTCTTGCTCTTGGAGTTAAGTCATCTTTCTCAAAGAATGATAGTGTCCTTTGCGAATAACCCAAGCTAATTCTTCCACCAGCTAAAGCCTGTTGCCCAACACAAGATGCCATTTGAGTTACATTTATTATATTACCATTACCTCCAGAATTAATCATATGGCTTACAGGATTATTTTCTGGGAATTCTTTTTTAACTATGTCTCCTATTTTTGTTCTTATTCCATTTAATGTTTGTAACATTCTAATTTCTCTTGATTCTTCAAGAGTTTTACCTGGAAGTCGTTCCATTGTTCCTTCTTGGTATTCTTTTATTATCTCCTTTGTTTTATTTATTGCTTTATTAATAATGTCTTCTCCTTTCTTAATTACACTTTCATCTAAATCTAAATCTTCTACAGATGTTGTCAAACCATGATATGTTAAATGATTTTTACCTAAATGGAAAGCTCTTGTTATAGAATCAAATGCCTCATCTCTTCCACATTCTTTATCAATAATTTTAACTAATTCTCCTCCTTCATCCCCAAAAGTAGAATCATCTATTTTTCCTGAAATAACTTTCCCATCTTTGATTTCTATTGAATCATTTTTAAAGTCAACTTTTGGAAGTATTTTTGAGAAAATTTCTAGACCAGAAACTTTGTTCTTTGAAAAACTTTCATTTATTCCTGATTTGTATAATAATTGATTAGCATATTCTCTTGTAAACTCCTCTAAACCAAGTAAATAATTTCCAGTAACAGCATCAACAATACATCCAATTAAGTTGGTGTTATTTTTTGGAGAAGTTAGGTTTTTCTTTACATCCATTAGATATTTTGCTTCAGAACGAGCTTCATCTGTTTGTGGAGAATGTATGTTCATTTCATCACCATCATAATCAGCATTATATGGAGTAGCTGCAGAAGGATGTAATCTAAATGTCTTTCCTGGAAGGACCTTAACAAAGTGAGCCATTAAACTTCCTTTATGAAGACTTGGATGTCTATTAAATAAAACAACATCTCCATTTTGTAAATGTCTTTCAACTTTATATCCCGGAGACAATTCATCAATTATTTCTTTTTTCAAATCTTCTGTAACCTTTTTTCTTTTTCCATCAGGTCTTATAATGTAGTTTGCTCCAGGGTAATCAGAATTATTTTCAATTAATTTTTTTAATTTGTTTATATTAATATCATTAACTGTTTCAGCTACAGTAACTACTTTTGCTATTTCATAAGGAACTCCCACTTCATTTATTTCTATAAATGGGTCTGGAGAAATAACTGTTCTACCAGAGAAATTAACTCTTTTACCTGCTATATTTTTTCTAATTCTTCCTTCTTTACCTTTAATTCTTTCTTCAATAGTTTTCAAGGGTTGCCCACTTCTATGTCTTGCAGGAGGTATTTTTGGAACAGTATTATCAAAAAATGTGGTAACATGAAATTGAAGTAAATCCCATAAGTCTTCAATAATAACTTCTGGAGCACCAGCATTAAGATTTTCCCAAAGTCTTTGATTAGCTCTAATTATATCTGAAAGTTTATGAGTTAAATCATCTTCACTTCTCTCACCAGACTCTAAAATAATACTCGGTCTAACTGTTACAGGAGGAACTAATAGACTTGTTAAAATAGCCCATTCAGGTCTACATGTTTTTGAATTTATTCCTATCTTTTCAAGTTCTTCATCAGGTATTTTTACAAGAAATTCTCTAATATCAGTAGGAAACAATCTTTTTCTTCCAATATAAAAAGAAGTTGGTTTTTCTAATTTAACTCTTTCTTGTGCTTCTTCACAATGAGGACATTTTTTTACATCTTTAGCTTTTTTAGCTCTTAGACTAGCATTTGGATACTTTTCAAGATATTTTTCACTTAACATTAATTTCCCACATTTTTTACAAAAACTTCTTAATCCCATTTCAATCAATGGAACATATTTCAAATGAATTAATGAACGAGCAAAATCAATACTTCCAGGGTGTCCTAAACATTCCTTTAACCTTCCTCCACAAGTTCTACATCTTACTCCAGGATCTATAGCTCCCATTCTTAAATCCATAAGACCTCCATCAACAGGGTAACCATCAATATCATAAAGTTCTGGAGTAACTATTTTTGCACTTGAAAGTTTGTTTATTTTTTCAGGATTAAGTAATTCAAAACTTAATCCACAAACAATTTTTCTTACTGGTTTTTTTGTCATTTTATTCGTATTTATTTTTTAATTCAAATTTAGTATTTATATGTAATCCTTGAAGTTCTTCAAGTAACAATTTGAAAGCATATGAAACTTCTACAGGTTCAACATCTTCGCTTCCACAAATAGGACAATCTATTTTATTTTTTATTTTGTTTTCTATAGCTATTGCCCCACATTTTGAACAAATTGGAAGTTCTACTTTATCTGAATCATATCTTTCTTTTAATAAAAGTGATGCTCCATGTCCTATTAATGCTTGTTGCTCCATTTCACCTAATCTTAATGCTCCTCCTCTCGATCTACCTTCTATTGGTTGTCTTGTTAATAGTGCTATTTTTCCCGAAGCTCTTCCATGCATTTTGTTTGCAACCATGTATTTTAATTTCAAATAATATAAATTACCCATAAATATTTTTGACCTCATTTTCTTCCCAGTCATACCATTATACATTGTTTCTTTACCATCATATCTAAATCCTAATTCTTGTAATTGTTCTTCAAGTTCTTTTTTACCTACTCCTGAAAATGAAGTCCCATCAATTGTTTCTCCCTTAAGACATCCAGTTTTAGCTGCAAGTAATTCTAACAAATAACCTACTGTCATACGACTTGGAAGACTGTGTGGATTAAATAATACATCTGGTTTAATTCCTTTAGAAGAGAAAGGAACATCTTCTTCTGGAAGAATCATACCTAAAATTCCTTTCTGTCCATGAGAAGTTGCATATTTATCTCCTCTTTCAGGAATTCTTAAATCTCTTGTTTTAACTTGAACAATTTTATTTCCTTGATTATCTGCTGTAATAAAAACACTATCAACTGTTCCTTTTTCTTCTTGCCTCATTGTAACACTTGATTCTTTTTTTGTTCTTATTGAAATATCTCTTGCTTCAGAAAGAAATTTAGGAGGAGACATTTTACCTATTATTACTTCGTTTTCATCAATCTTTGCTTCAGGATAAGTAATTCCATCATTTTCTAAGAATCTATAAATTTCTTCAGATTTATATCCAGAACAATCTTTTTCTGGAACAGCGATTTCATCTTTTAATCCTCCAGCATAATTCATTTCAGTAGCAGAATAAGGTCTAAAATAAAAACTTCTTCCTACACCCCTATCAAGACTACCTTTATTAAACACCAATGCATCTTCCATATTATATCCTTCATATGTCATAATGGCAACAGTTAAATTTTGTCCAGCAGGATAAGTTTCAAGAGTATCATAAATAAAACTTCTAACAATAGGTTTTTGAGGATATTCTAAGATACTTACATCAGTATCTAATCTTACATGATAATTAGCAGCATATAATCCTAAAGCTTGTTTCTGAGTTTTACTTCCTCTATTCAGTCTTGAACTTTGATCGTGATTTCCATAAGTTACTAAACTTGTAATTACACCAAATAAATCTATAGAATCTATTTCTAAATGAGTATGTTTTTTAGTTAAATCTTCTTTGTTTAATGCAACCAACATCATATCTTCTTCAGAAGCATCTAAATATTCTATAATTCCTTGTTCAATTAAATCTTCCCATTTCATTTCACCTTGTTCTATTCTTACAAGGTGCTCATCTTTTAGTTTTGGCTCTCCATTTTCTACAACTATAATGGGTCTCAATACTCTTCCAGCTTCCGTAGATAGTTCTATTGCTTCTAAATTATCTTCTTTTCTAATACTCATTTCTTTTAGGTTTTTATCATTTCTCCTTTTCTTTACAAGATTTTTTATAAATTCTTCTTGATTGTTAACACTTCCAATAAATATTCCATTATAGAAAACTTCAAAACCTTCAATACCTTCTTCATTTAATCCTAATGATTTTAAATCTTCAATAAATTTGTTTCTATCTAAATCAATTCTTGTTGAAACCCTACTCATTAAAGCAAGATTTTTTCTTAAACCAATTTCTGTTCCTTCTGGAGTTTCAATAGGACAGAATCTTCCATAATGTGTTGGATGTAATGTTCTTGCCTTTGTGTTTTCCTGATCAGAAGCTAACATAGAAGTAACTCTTTGAAGTTGAGATATTTTTGCAAGATAATTTGTTTTATCCATGTTTTGAGTAATACCACTTCTTTCTCCTATCCAAGAACCAGTAGCAATAGCTGATTCTACTCTGTGTGAAAATAATGTTGATTTTGCTAAAACCTTTATTGAGAAAAATTTCTTTCTTTTTGTAGATTTTTGAAGAGAGTGGTGTATATCTCTTACTAAGATACTAAGATTAACCCTAAATAAACTTGATAATAAGTCTCCTGAAAGCCTAACCCTTTTATTTGCATAATGATCTTTGTCTGTCCTTGCTTGAGGATTTTCTTTAGCAATAAGATATTGTTTTAATAATTTACATAATGTTATGGCTTTATTCATTCTATCTTTTTTATCTTGTCCAATATGAGGAAATAAATAAGAATCAATTCTTTGTTTAACCCTGTCCATTATTTCCTTATCTGTTCCTTGAAGATTTATTTTTTCTGCAATCTTTTTTATTGCATCTTCTTGAGTAGCTATATCAACAAACTCATATAAATTAGCAATCATGATTTCATTTTCTTTTCCAATATATTTTGCAATTTCAGATTCTTTTGTTAATCCTAATGCTTTTAGTAAAAGAATAGCTGGAAGTTCTTTGAATCTACTAAAGTTTAACCCTAGTAAACCATCTTTACCCTCATAAATTGTTATAGGTATTCTATATGTTCCTTTTGAAGAAAAAATCTTTAATGTTAATTCTCCTTTTGAATTAGTTTCAATAAAAGGATGATTTTCTGCAAGATCTTCAGCCATAACCATAACTCTTTCATTACCTTTAATTATGAAATAGCCTCCAGAATCAAGAGGGTCCATATTATTTTCTATTATTTCTTCTTTTGACATTTCATTAGAATTACATATACTACTTTTAATCATGACAGGGATTTTTCCTATTTCTACAATTTCTGAATCTACTTTATCATCTTTTTTTACAGTTATTTCTAAATAAATTGGGGCAGAGTATGTTAAATTTCTTATTCTTGCTTCCGAGGGAGTAATAAAAATAGCACTTCCATCAGCCTCCATAACTCTTGGTTTTCCTATTTCTATTTTTCCAAGACTTATTTCAAAATCTTCGTTATTTAAAGAATCAGAAACTTCTTTAACAATTTCTTGCATTTTGTTTTCTACAAAATCATTAAAAGAGACCACATTAGATTCAACTAGAGAATGTTCTTTCAGATATCTTTTTGTAATTATATGTTTTGATTTTGTCATTTAAACTACAATCCTATAATATGTAACTGTTTTATTTTCATTTTTTCTTTCAATTTTTATGACATCTCCTTTTTCACAACCTTCGGGAAGAGCAGAGTCATTTGAAAGTATCTTTGGAAGTTGGGTTTTAGAAATGTTTAATTCATTTAACAATTTTTCTGTATCTTTTTCACTTAATTTAGAATGTTTTGGTTGTAGCATATGCATCTTTGGGGCTCCTTAAGTTTAATCGCAACTTCCGAATAATAAATTGAACTAATTTTGCATTTTTAAATGTTTCTGTTTAATTGATTTTCTAGAAAATTGCCCATATAAATCCTATTTTGTTTTCTTAATTTTTTTGTTCTTTCATTTAGTTCTTTTTTTGATGAATTAGAATATTTTTTTCTCCAATTTTCTATTCTGCCTTCCATTTTTAATTTAAGGATTTCAAAGGGAACAGGGTAAAAATCCCAAGCATCAACCCCTACATCACAAGAAAGAGAATCTTCATTTTCAATCATTCTTCCATGACTATGTCCATAAAAATGCCAGCTTCTGTGACAAGAGGCTTTCCAACTTTTTAAGGGCCAGTGACATAAAGTTATTTGTTGTTTTCCAACACTTGTATTTAATAAACTATAAACTTCAGCAAAATGAGATAACATTTTTTGATTCATTTTATCATGGTCCCCTTCAATTAAAATTATTTTTCCATTTAAGGCATGTATATATTTTAAATGATTTTTAAAAGCAAAATCTCCAATTAGATATGTTAAATCTTTTTTTCCAACAATAGAATTAAAATTTTCTATTAGTTTCTCATCATGTTCTTCTATGCAACTAAAAGGTCTTTCATTAAATTGTAATGCTCCTTCCCCCCTTTTATTTATATGGCTTAAATGAGGGTCTGCAGTATAAAAAATATTCATTTAATTAAAAGAAACTAGTTGTTTATAAAAGTTATTAATGGTCCCGACGGGATTTGAACCCGCGACACCATGGTTTCTTTCTTCCTCAGAAGGAAGGATAAAATCTTCATAGAGATTTTGATAAAAGCCATGTGCTCTGCCAGGCTGAGCTACGGAACCTTAAAATAATTTAAGATAATTAGTTTATAAAATTATCCTCTATTAATATATTTGTAGAAGTTTTCTAAAAAATAGGTCTGTTATTTTATCTCTAAGAGTGGATTTTTTAAAATACATATTGTAAAATTTTTTGCTTCATTTGTTATTTTATAATTTTCTTCTCCATCAGGGTGATGAGTTTTCATAATATCTCCCCTTCCTGTTACTTGACCAAATTGCTTAGTAAAATTGGATTAATATTTTTTCTCAAATCTCCCATATTTCCTTTGGATTATTAAAGAGATATTTAATAGTTTTAAATCTCGATTTTATTTGAGATTGTTTTGAATGTTTTTCCTATTTTTAATAATGTAAAAAATAATTAAATATATTTTTTAAAAATTGTTGTTTTATTCTTTTAAATGAGAATTAATATTTTCTTCTAATTCTTCTCCAGTCATTGAACCAGTAAATTGTTCTATTTTTTCCCCATCTTTGAATAAAATAAAATTAGGAATTGAACTAATGCCATATTTCTGAGCAATTTCTTGCCCTTCATCAATATTTAGTTTCCCAACTTTAACTTTATCTTTCATTTTCTCAGATATTTCATCAACAATAGGAGACATCATTAAACAAGGCATACACCATTCAGCATAAAAATCTACTAAAACAAAACCTTCTTTAATAAATTCATTAAATCCATTGGAGGTTAATTCTTCTGCCATTTTTTTATTGAGAAGTTATTATTTATAAAATTAATTATTTTTTTGGGATGTCAAGTAAAAATATATATTATAGATGAATAGTGTTTATAAAGAAAACACATTCCAATTAGATTATGAAACAATATCTTGAATTATTAAATCATGTTATGAGTAAGGGTGTAGAAAAGGGAGATCGTACAGGAACAGGAACAAAGAGTATTTTTGGATATCAAATGAGAATGGATTTGAAAGAGGGTTTCCCATTACTAACAACAAAAAAACTATTCACAAGAGGAATAACACATGAATTACTTTGGTTTTTAAAAGGAGACACAAATATAAAGTATCTTAAGGATAATAATGTCAATATATGGAATGAGTGGGCAGATGAAAATGGGGACTTAGGACCTGTATATGGTTATCAATGGAGGTCTTGGCCAGATTATAAAAAAGGAAAAACAATAGACCAAATTGCTCAAGTTCAAGATTCTTTAAGAAAAAATCCAGATTCAAGAAGACATTTAGTTAGTGCTTGGAATCCTGCAGATGTAGAAGACATGGCTCTTCCCCCTTGTCATTGTCTTTTTCAGTTTTATGTTGCAGATAATAAACTCTCTTGTCAACTTTATCAAAGAAGTGCGGATTTATTTTTAGGGGTTCCCTTTAATATTGCCAGTTATGCTATGTTCACCCAAATGATGGCTCAGTCTACAGGGAAAGAATTAGGAGATTTTGTTCATACATTTGGGGATGCCCATGTTTATAAGAATCATTATGAACAGGTTGAAAAACAATTATCTAGAGAACCAAGAAAATTACCCAAATTGAAATTAAATCCTGATGTTAAAGATATTTTTGATTTTAAATATGAAGATTTTAAAATAGAAGGATATAATCCTCACCCCCATATTAAAGGAAAAGTAGCAGTTTAATTTTTAAAATGTCAAAAAGAGGGAAACTAATTGTTATTGAAGGAACAGATTCTTCTGGAAAAGAAACACAAACCAATTTACTTTACAATAGACTTAATATAAATGAAAATATTCCTACAGAAAAATTAAGATTTCCTTTTTATGAAGGAAATGTTTCAGGAAGAATAGTGGGGCAATGTTATTTAGGGAAAAAAGATTTAGGAGAGAAGCTGGGTTGGGAAGGAGATTATGCTTGGTTTGGAAATAACCCTAATAAAATCGATCCTAAGTTAGCTTCTATATTTTATGCAGGAGATAGATTTGAAGCATCTAATTTAATATATAGTTGTATAGATAAAGGTAAAAATTTAATTCTTGATAGATACTATCAATCAAATATGGCTCATCAAGGAAGTAAATATTCTGATTCTGCTGAAAGAGATAAACTTTTTAATAAACTTAAATTATTGGAATTTGATTATTTTGAAATTCCAAAAGAAGATAAAACAATTCTTTTATATCTTCCAACTGAAATTGCATTTAAATTAAGAAATAAAAGAGATAGAGGAAAGGAGAATTTAGATATTCATGAAAATGACAAAGAGTATTTGAAAAGAACAGAGGAGACTTATTTA
>CAZGCP010000004.1:0-12408 GCA_964524525.1 Candidatus Woesearchaeota archaeon | reverse complement strand
AGTTCTTGCTTTAGGTTTTCCAATAGGAAATTGGATTGCTAAAACTACAAAAAACGAAATAACAAAAGGACAAAAAATTTTCAAGATTCTAACAATTTTAGGATTAGTTGGAGGACTTTTAGGACTAATACTTAAGAATGACTTTATAATGTTTAGTTCTTTTTTCATATCAATTGTAACTTCCAGAAGCATAAAAGAACCAAGAATAAAAAAGAAATGAATTCTAAAATAAAAATAGGTCCAGCAAGACTTGGCCCAGTAAAAACAGCTGAAAAAGTTTTAGAAGAATATGCTCATCGAGGAATTAAAGCATGTGAAATTGCTTTTACATATGGTGTTTATATAAAAAACAAAGAAGATGCTGTGAAAATAGGAAAAAAAGCAAAATCCTTAGGAATAACATTAAGTATTCATGCTCCTTATTGGATAAATTAAAATTCTATTGAAAAAGAAAAAATTGAAAAAAGCAAACAAAGAATTTTGAATTGTTGTAAAGCAGGAACACTTCTTCAAGCCAGTCACGTTATTTTTCATCCAGGATATTATGGAAAATCTTCAAAAGAAAAAACATATGAAATTATTAAAGAACAAATAAAAGAAATAGAAAAAACAAGAAAACAAAAAGAATACACCCCCAAACTTGCTCCTGAAACAACTGGAAAAGTAAATGTTTTTGGTTCTATAGAAGAAATTTCCTCATTAGCTAAAGATACGGAATGTAGTTTTTGCATAGACTTTGCACATATTCTTGCAAGAGAAGGGAAAATTGATTTTAAAAGACTTGAAAAAAACTTCCCTCAAAAAAACTGGCACTGTCATTTCTCAGGAATTGAATACGGAGAAAAAGGAGAAAAAAGACATAAGTTAGTAGAAAGAAAAGAATGGAAAAACTTGTTTAGTAATCTTCCTGAAAACAAAAACATAAAAATAATTTGTGAATCTCCTGCTCCCTTCAAAGACACTGTTAAAGGATTAAATATCTTAAAAACTAAAGATTAAACTCCTTTCTAAAATTCCTTGATTCAAACCAACCCAAACACTCTTCAACATTTTTAAATTCATTTGCTAATCTTTCAAGATAATTCATTTTTGAAAAAAAAGAAACATCAGAATTCCCAATATTATTTTCTATTTCATGTAAAGAACTCTTTTGACGAATATTAAGATATTTATCATAATTACTTTCAAGAACTTCAATATTATTTTTAATATCTTTTTCTGAGAGATTGCCCAATCTATTAAAATACTCTCTTACTTTCATTTCTTCATCTGTTTGAGGATAGTCCATAGTAAGAAAATTAAATAAATTCATTTATAAATTTATCTACAAAAAAAGTAAATGTGTAACCTACTGACATATGTCGATAGCTAAAATAATAATTTAAAATCATTATAATTTCATTTTAATGAAACCATTTGTTTTCCATGAAGACATTTACTTCTTAATCTCTTTGAAAGCAGAATCAGCTGCAGTGGCCCCTTCTCCACAAGAAGTTATAACTTGTTTAAGAGGATTGTCTGTAATATCTCCCGCTGCATAAACTCCTTGAACAGAAGTTTCTTGTTTTTTATTAACATTAATATACCCTTTTTCATCTTTTTCTATTCCTAATAAATCTAATAAAATTGTCCTAGGATCATATCCTATTTCAATAAATACTCCTTGGACATCAAGTTTATTTCCTGATTTTAAATCCAAACTTTCTACTGAACTTTCACCATTTATTTCATTAACTTCTTCATTAAATAAAACTTCTATTTTTTCATTTTCTTTAACTTGTTTTACCCAACTTGGTTCTCCCCTATAAAATTTATCTCTTCTGTAAATAATATAAACTTTGTTTGCATATTCTGTTAATAATAAAGCTGCTGTTAAAGCTGCATCACCTCCTCCAACTACTGCAACATCTTTTCCCCTAAAAAAAGCTCCATCACAAGTAGCACAATAACTAACTCCTTTTCCTAAAAGCCTTTTTTCCCCAGAAACATCTAATTCTTGTTTTTCTCTTCCAACAGCCAATATAATTTTTTTAGAAACATATTCTTTTTTGTTTGTCTTAACAATAAATTCATTATCTTTTTTTTCAATACTTTCAACTTTTTCTTGTTTTAATTCTGCTCCTAAGGATTTGGCTTGGTCCATCATTTTCATACCTAACTCTATTCCCCTTATTTCTTTTTGAGATGGAAAATTACAAACTTTATGTGCTTCAGTTATTGTCCCTCCCTGAATTTCTCCTAAAATTAATGTTTTTAATAAAAACCTTCCTGCATAAATTCCTGCTGTTAATCCTGCAGGACCTGCACCAACAATTATCAAATCATATTTTTCTTCACTCATTTTATTTTATATGTTCTTCACAATTTTTAAATCATTCTACTCCTTACAATTTAAACAAGAACTTCTACTAGGAGTACCTATAATGTGTTTTTCATATAATTCTGCATGCTCTTCAGAACAAAAAGGCATTAAGCGGGTTCCAGTAAATTCAGGAACTTTTACCTCTCTCAAAACTTCTTTTCCCTTTTCAATTTTTGAGCCACAATATTTGCACTTCTTTTTGAATAAATCCATTTTACATACCTTAATTAATTATTTCATCTAATTCTGATTTAAGAGCTTCTTTAGATTTTAATCCAACAATTTCCTTAACAAATTCTCCACCTTTGAAAAGTTTCATATTAGGAATACTTTGAATTTGATATTTCATGGCAAGTTCTTGGTTTTCTTGATTTTCCACATCAACCTTAACTATTTTCACTTTTCCTTCCAATTCCTCTGATAACTCATCTAAAGTAGGAGCCATCATTAAACAAGGCTGACACCAAGGAGCCCAAAAATCAACTAAAACAAAAGTTTCTGAATTCAAAACATCTTCTTCAAAATTCTCTCCAGTAATTTCTTTTGCTTTTGTCATTGTATTAATACTATAATTTCTCTCTTTTAAATATCTAGTGGAGTTATGATGTTTGTGATTATTTTTTTCACAACCATTAAAACTTTTCAACTCTATCTAAAGCCTTCTCATACCATTGTTGTAATAATTTTTTTATTTGGTCCCTAATTTGTTTTTTATCCTTACAATAATAATAAAAAACATATCCTCCTTTTTCAAGATTTTTTTGACTTCTATTAATTAATTCTTTTTCCAATAAATCTTTTAAAGATTTTTGAATACTACATCTTTTTAAACCAAGCTCTCGAGAAATATCTGGAATTTTTAATTTTCCTTTTTTCTTTAACAAAAGTCCTAATATCTTATAAGATGTTTTATTAATATTAAAAGCGCACTTAACCAAATCCTCTTCCTTAATTCTTTTACATGCAAATGTTATACTCATTTATCCTCCTAATATTTTAATTGCTACAATTACTAAAGCCAATGCAACTCCTGCTAAAAAAGCCCAAACAGAATGATGTTTCTCATGTTCTCTTGCTTCAGGTAATAAATGTGAAGCTGAAACATAAATTAATATTCCTGAAACAAATCCTAAAGCTAGTCCCAAAACAGAACTATTCAAAGTATTAACAATAGGATAGGCAATAAATGCCCCTATTGGTGTTGTTAAAGCTGCTACAAAAAAAGCATACCAAGCTGCACGTTTTGGTTTTACATTACCTTTTCTTAAAACTGAAAATGTAATAACTCCCTCTGCAAATTCATGAATAACTAATCCAATTCCAGATAACAAACCTACAACTAAACTTGAAGCAAAAGTCACTGCATAAATAATTCCATCTACAAAAGAATGAATTCCTATTCCCTCAACAGCAGTAATCCCAAAAGCTAAGCTTTTTTGTTTTGTTCTTTTCTTTATTATTTCATTACTAAAAAGCATAAATAAAAAACCAACCAAAGCAGCAAAACCTGCATAAGAATTTTTCTCTAGAGCATTAGGTATGATAAGCATCAAAGGTGTGGAAATTAAAACCCCTGCAGCAAAACACATTAAAGAATTTTTAACCTTTTCAACCCATTTCTTATTTTTATAAATTACAAAAATCCCAATAGCATTAACTATTGCTGCGCTTATTGCAAAAATAGCTATCCATGTAAAAGTTGTGAATTCTAACATTATATCTCCTCTTTTAATAAAAGAATAAAACAAGAAAATAAAAATCTTTGTATTTTATTCTTTAGTCTTATTTTCTTTTGAATATTTCTCAATTCTAATTGCCTTTCCATTTACAATTGCGTCTGCAATTTTCTTTCTAGCATTAACTAAAATTCTTGAAAAAGTTGGTTGAGAAACTTCCATTTTTTTTGCAGCTTCTGTTTGAGGAATTTCCCTAACATCTATTAATTTTATTGCTTCCAATTCAGAATAATCCAACACAGACTCTTCTAACTCTCTAATTTTCATTCCCGAAGGTTTAAAGAAGAGAGCATTTGGCCGGCCCCTTACTCTTCTTCTTTTACAAGGTCTTGGCATTTTATTCTCTCCTATTTCTAAAGCCTCTACCTTGTCCTCTACCAAAACCTCTTTTTCTAGCTAAACCTAAACCAGGTTTAGTTTCACTTTCTTGAGGTTCAGCATCCTTGCAGTTTCCCATTTGTCTTCCTGTCATAGGTCCTTCGCCATTTGGCCCTGTTCCATCTTTTTGTGGCATTTTAATTCTCCTGTTGTTTTTAACAACTAATTTAGTTGTTATGAATAAGTATTCATTATTTATAAATCTTTTGTTATGAATTAATATTCATAATTATGAATTTATATGTTTTTTTAATTTTTTGTTTATCTTAACAAAATCCCTTTTAGTCATATTCTTTTTTTTCCATCCTTCCATGATTATCCCATCCTTAGCTTTTCTAGGTATTACATGAAAATGAACATGATAAATATATTGTCCTGCATCAACTCCATTATTTAAAAGAATATTATAGCCCTGATGGGTTTTTTTAACTCCTTCCCCTATTTTTTGAATAGAATACATTAATTCTGTTACAATTTTCTTAGGAATATCTGAAAAATCTGCATATCTTTCTTTGGGAATAACTAATATATGCCCATCTTCTTTCTCAGGAATATCTATAGACATAAATGCGAGAGTATTTTTAGTTTCATATAATCTAATAAAAGGAAAATTATTCCTATGAGGAATTTTTCCTTCTGCAAAATCAGAAAACAAATAAAATCTTTCAGAAATATTCTTAAATAATTTGGGTGTTTTTTTAAAAATATGTTTCACAGTTTTACTAATTTTTCTTTCTACAGCATTTATGTTAGATTTATAATTTTTAATTTCTTCTTCAACATCCAAAATAGGCTTTTCTTTATTTATTGCAAGTTCATTAAAAAGTAAAACATTCTTATTTCCTAATTTTTTCTTAATAAACTCCTTATGATTTGAAGACATTGCTACAACAACATCATATTTTTCCAAAATTTCTTTTGATAATTTTCTTGGTTTATGATTTGAAACATCAATGTTTATTTTTTCTAATTCTTCTTTAACCTTAGAAGGAATTTCTTGCTTCTTTGCCCTTATTCCAGCAGAACCTACTTTCCAACCAAAAATTTTATTTTCTTCTAGATATTTTTTAAAAGAATATTCTGCAGAAAGACTTCTAAACACATTATAATCACAAACAAAAAGAATACTTCTCTTTTTCATCATCAAATAATTAATAATTAATTTATAAGCTTTTTCAATTTTTTACAGAAATTTTCAGAAAAATTTACTACTTCAAATAAAATCTATCAGAATCTTTTCAAAACTAGTAATCAGGTAAAGAATCTTTTTCCCCAGAAGAAGCTTCTGAATTATCACTTTCTCCCTCAGAAGAAGCTTTATCTTCTTTGTTTTCCTCTCCTTCCTCAGAAGAAGACTCTTTCATGTCTTCCTCAGAAATTGAATTAATCATTTCTTTGAATTTTGGAAAGTTTTCAGAAGTTATTCTTACACCTGCCTTAGTAAAACCAGTGTATCTATCATTTGATACAAACTCTCTAATTGTTAAACCTCTCTTCCCTCCGAAGTCGTCAGCTCTAACAACAATGTCTGTATCATCTCGCTTCTTTAATCTTCCATATTCTTTTTCCATAAAATATATTATTCTTTTTCTTTTTTAAATGTTTTTATTCAAAAAGTTTAAATTTTTAAACCAAAAAATATTAGAAATAATAAGAGGTGGATATGGCAGCTGTACCAAGTTTTGTTTTTGAATTAGGGATTATAATAGTTATTGCAGCAATACTTTCTATTTTTACACGATTATTAAAACAACCACCAATAATTGCTTATATTGTGGCAGGTATTGTTTCAGGCCCACTAATTTTAAATTTATTTCATTCAAATGAATTAGTAGATTTTTTTGCAACACTAGGAGTTACCTTTTTACTTTTTATTGTAGGATTAAGTCTTAATTTCAAATCATTAAAAAACACTGGAAAAACCGCTTTAACAGTAGGAGTTTCCCAAGTAGTAATAACAGCCTCGATAGGATTTATAATTTCATTGATTCTCGGATTCTCTTACACTCCTGCATTTTATATTGCAGCTGCCCTTGCAATTTCTTCTACAGTTATTGTAATAAACCTTTTATCAAAAAAAAGAGAAACTGATACTCTCCATGGAAGAATCTCAATAGGTATTTTAGTTGTTCAAGATTTTATAGCAGGTTTAATTCTTCTTATAATTCCATTCATAAATAATGGGGTTTCTTCATTAATTGGAAACATATTATTAGGTTTGAGTCTTATTGCAGGAGTATTTTTAATATCTTATTTTATAATGCCTAAAATCTTTAATATAGCAGCAAAAAATCAAGAAGTATTATTTCTCGTAAGTCTTGCGTGGGCTATAGGTGTTGCTGCATTATTTAATTATTCAGGGTTTCCAATAGAACTTGGAGCTTTAATAGCTGGTATGTCTCTTTCCTCCTCAAAATTTAGTTTTGAAATCTCTGGAAAAATTAAAGGGTTAAGAGAATTTTTTATAATAATACACTTAATATTTTTTGGAAGCTTATTAGTTGGACCTATAACTGGAAGTATGATTTTACAAGCAGGAATTTTTTCATTACTTATCTTAATTGGAAATCCTATAATTGTAATGACAATAATGAAGCATATGCACCACAAAAGAAGGACAGGATTCTTAACAGGAATAAATATAGCACAACTTTCAGAACTTTCATTAATAATTGCTTTCCTAGGATTTGCAAAAGGAGCAATAGCTCAAGAAACATTTTCTTTAATTATTTTAACTACTTTAGTAACTATTATAATAAGTACATACGCAATTGAAAAAAGTTCAAAAATATATTCAAAAATATTTCACTTGTTAAAACCTTTTGAAGAAACTAAAAAATATACTGAAGAAATAAAAAAGAAAACATCAAAAAAATATGATGTAATTTTATTTGGTTATAATAGAATTGGATTCAATTTACTTAAAAAATTAAAAAAAGAAAAAAAGAAACTTCTTGTAATAGATTACAATCCAGATACAATAAAAATACTAGAAAAACACAAAATTCCAGCAATTTATGGGGATGCAGGAGATACAGAGTTTATTGAAGATTTAAAATTAAATAAAGCAAAATGTATTATATCTACAATTCCAGAAATAGAAACTAATTTAACAATAGCAGAACATGTCAATAAAAAAGAAGCAATATTCATCCCCACATCACATTCAATCAAAGACACAAAAAGACTGTACCGGGCTGGAGCTAATTATGTAATTATGCCTCACTTTCTAGGTGGGGAACACATGGCAAACATAATAACAGGGAAAAACCTAAACAAAATACTAGAAAAAGAAAGTAAAAAACAAAATAAAGAGTTAAAAGAAAGGGCTCGTGAAGGACAAACACACCCTAATAAAGAAGATTATGGTGATTAAAACTTTAGATAAAGTATTAATGAAAACTAAAACACTTAAAAAATATAAAAACCTTAATATTATATGAAAAAAGAGGAAGTAATAAAAAATTCTATTGAAGATTATCCTAAGTTTGATTTGCAAATAAGTAAAGATAAAGAAAGATTTGATTTAACTGTTTCAAAAATCTCAAAGATTTCAGGAAAAGGGGCAATGGACTTTTCTGATAATGAAAGAATTCTTCCTGAAAAAGAAGAAATAAAACCTGAAAAGAAAAATCAAGATGATAAATATAGGTGGTGGAATCTTTCCCAAGGAACTTACAGAATAAAAACCAATGAAAAAATCTCTCTTCCTGAAAACACTTCAGCAAGAATATACTCTAGAGCTTGCTTTTTAGAAACAGGAGCTTTTATTGTTCCCTGCTTTTTAGGAAAAGGATATAAAGGACAACCAGAATTTACTCTTATAGTTCAAAATCCAGAAGGACTTGATATAAAAGAAAATGCAAGAATTCTTGAATTAGTTTTAGAATAATTGTTGTTATTTCTAAGTGACGAAAAACCAAAAGATTTATAAGGTTTAAATATCTAAATTTGATATGGAAAATAAAAGAAGTTTATACAAATTAAGTGAGAAAGCAAAAAAAGCAATGGAATCTGGTTTAGCTAATTTAGCAATTCATACTGGAAATACCAGAGAAACTAATAAAAACAAAATTACATCTTATTTTCAAGATATGGCAGGAAATACAGCTTCTACAACAAACTGGCTATGCGGAGATTATCCAAAACAAAACGATATAGAGCTAAGAAATCCTGAAGAAACTAATAAAAACAAAATTACATCTTATTTTCAAGATATGGCAGGAAATACATTTTCTACAACAAACCGGCTATGCAGAGATTATCCAAAACAAAACAATATGGAATTAAGAAATCCTGAAGAAACTAATAAAAACAAAATTACACATTATTTTCAAGATGTTGCGGGAAACAAAATCTATAAAAAAATAGAATTTAATGCTGAGTAAAATATAATTTAGGTAAAAAGGAAAAGAAATAAAATGACAAACAAAACAATAGATAAAAGAATAAAAAATTCAAAAATTAAAAGAAATATTTATGGAGCTTTAGCTGGTGCGAGTTTGCTTTTTACTGGAGGCAATCTTTATAATTATAATTCAATAACAATAGAAGCTCCAGAGAATTACCATAAAGTTAAAAAATTAGAAAATCAAATAAGTAATTTATATGATTTAAAGGGAAAGATTCATCCCGCTAATGATTATGTTCCTTCTACACAAGAAATTAAAGAATCTTATGAAAGGCAAGATCAAATTTATAGTAATGCGATTGGACATTGTCAAAAAGAAATTTCAGGATTAACAAATTCTTTAGAAAGAAATGAGTTCCAAGATTATGAAAAAAAGAAAAGTAAAAATCAAGGGCTTTCTCTTTTAGGCATACTTATGGCATTTGGTTTTATAAGCTCTACATTTACTAAGCAAAACCAGTATAAAACCTTAAAAGAATATTGTAAAATAGAAAAAAGTATAAGCACTTTAAATCGTGAAATAAATAAAAAAAAAGGATTTACTGAAACATTATAAAAACTAAAATGACAAACAAAACAATATAGAATTAAGAAATCCTAAAAAAACTAATAAAAACAAAATTACACATTATTTTCAAAATGTTGCGGGAAACAAAATCTATAAAAAAATAGAATTTAATGCTGAGTAAAATATAATTTAGGTAAAAGAGAAAAGAAATAAAACCTAAAAAGAAAAATCAGGATGATAAATGCGGATTGTGGATTCTTTCCTAAAGAACTTACAGATAAACAAATAAGTGGAAAAATCAGAAATTATCTTGAAAATTTTATGAAAAAAAATAATGAAAACAACACTAATATGTTAAACCCATATAGAGAAAAAGAATCCCTTTATAAAAAAGCAGGAATTCAAAATCCAGAAGGACTTGATATAAAAGAAAATGCAAGAATTCTTGAATTAGTTTTAGAATAAATTAAATAAAATCACTCCAACATCTGAATTTTAATATTAACAGATTTTGGAATTTGCATTTTCATTATATGATGTAATACCTTTTCATTTGCAGGCAAATCAATTAATCTCTTATGAACTCTCATTTCATAATTATCAAAAGTAGCAGTTCCATCTCCACAAGGAGATTTCCTTGTAGTAATTTTCAATCTTTTTGTAGGCAAAGGAACAGGTCCACTTACAACAATACCTGATTTCTTAGCAATGTCTCTAACAGAATTACAAATATTATTTAACATCTCTATATCCGTACTATTAAGTTTTATTCTAACTTTTGGCATTTTCTAATTTTTGTTATTTTATATAATATGATGACTAAATTTTCCTTTAAAAACCTTTTGTGTGTTAAGGCTTCTGTACGTAAAAAATTAATATTAGAAAAAGTAAAAACTATCAGATAATCTTACCATAATTTCCCTATTCAAAAAATCAAAACCCTAATTAACAAAATAATTATTCTTCCTCAAATTCTTTCTTAGATTTACTATCTGATTTTTCAATTCCTTCTGAACCTCCCTCCAAGAAAGAGAATAAAAAATCAAATAACCTTAATAATAACTCAATAAAAACAATAAACCCCAAATAATATAATATTTTTGACATTACTCCCGGTATTTGTGATAAATGGTTAACAACTCCAGAAAATTCAAAAAAACCTGAAGCAGTTAAAGTTGTACCTAAAAGAGTTATAGGCAATATCTTTGCTATTTCATCAGCTAATTTTTCACCATATTTAGGAATATATGAAGTAATTCTAACTGCACCTACAATTGATGCTGCAATTATTAAAATTGTCTCTACCTTTAAACCCTGTGTTAAAAGTATTAAAAAGACTGTTAAAACAAAAAACCACATAAAAACAAAGATAGGGAGAATAATAATATATTCTAAAAAATACAATCCTAATGCAAAAAGTTTTCCAAAAAGAGGGTGTTTACTTTCATTATATTTACTAAGATTTAAATCAATAAGATTTTTTTGTGAAATAAATCCCTTAAATTTCCAAACAAAAACACCATAAATAACTAAAGTCAAAATAATAAAAAATAAACTAATAAAGGTTCTAAATTCCTCTGGAATAGCAGAAACAAATGTGTTATAAATATCTGGAAAACTTGAAAGAATATCACCTACTACCATAACAGAAAATAATTTATCTAGTTTATAAATATTTTCAATAAATTTAAATATTCAATTTTTCTTAAAGACACATGATAGATATAAATTTTCTAAGAAAAAATCCAGAACAAGTAAAAGAAAATATAAAAAAGAAATTTCAAGAAAAAAAATTACCTTTAGTTGATAAAGTTCTAAAACTTGATGAAGAATGGAGAAAACTAAAATATGAAGAAGATAATTTAAGAAGTGAGAGAAATTCTATTTCTAAAAAAATTGCTGAATTAAAAAAATCTGGAAAAGATGCTTCTAAAGAAATGAAAAAAGCAAAAGAAATTCCAAGCAAAATTGAAAAAACTCAAGAAAAAAGAAAAAAACTACAAGAAGAAATAAATGAGATAATGATGAAAATACCCAACATAATGCACGAAAGTGTTCCCATTGGAAAAGATGATTCTGAAAATGTTGAAATTGAAAAAATTCCTCAAGGAAAACCAAAAAAACCTAGTTATGAAATTTTAAATCATGTTGAATTAGCTGAAAAAATCCAAGGAGTTGATTTTGATTCTGCAAGAGAAACCTCTGGAAGTGGTTTTTATTATTTAACTGGGGATCTTGCTATGTTACATTCTGCTATCTTAGCTTTTTCAAGAGATTATATGATAAAACAAGGATTTGAATATGTAGTTCCTCCATTTATGATTCGTGGAGGAGTTGTAGAAGGAGTTATGAGTTTTGAAGAAAAAGAAAACATGATGTATAAAATACAAGATGAAGACTTGTATTTAATAGGAACTTCTGAACATTCTATGATTGGAAGATTTATTAACAAAACAATAAAAGGAAAAAACCTTCCCCTTTGTTTAACTAGTTATTCTCCCTGTTTCAGAAAAGAAGTAGGTTCTCACGGGATCGAAGAAAAAGGACTTTATAGACTACATCAATTTGAAAAACAAGAAATGGTTGTTATTTGCGAACCAGAGGAATCTTATGCATGGTATAGTAAAATGTTAAAACATACTACAGAAGTTTTCAAGCAACTTGAAATTCCAATAAGAACTCTTGAAATTTGTTCAGGAGATTTAGCAGACTTGAAAGCAAAATCCGCGGATGTGGAAGCCTGGAGTCCTAGACAAGAAAAATATTTTGAAGTAGGTTCTTGTTCAAATCTAACAAATGCTCAAGCAAGAAGATTAAACATAAGAATTGATAATAAAGGGGAACACTATTTTGCGCATACTTTAAATAACACAGTTCTTGCAAGTCCGAGAGCCATGATTGCTTTAATGGAAAACAATCAACAAAAAGATGGAACAATAAAAATTCCAAAAATTTTACAACCTTATATGTTAGGAAAAACAAAAATAATTCCCAAGAAAAATGAATAATATCC
>CAZGCP010000003.1:13723-14378 GCA_964524525.1 Candidatus Woesearchaeota archaeon | reverse complement strand
TTTCTGAAGCAGAAAAGGGGATTTTGCTTGCAAATGGTTTTGATTGTTCTAAAGGGGATATTCAGGTTTCTGATTTGGATAAAATGGTTGTGACAAGTGGGGGGATTGAATTAAAGGATTTTGAAGAAGATGAACCCTTTAAGATAAAAAGAGAGGATTTATCTTATTCTATTTTGGGAGAGTCAACAATTTCAAATATTTTTTCTGATAGCCCCACTCTTAGTCCACGTTATATAGATGTTCCTGTTGATTTAACTGTTAAAAAAGGAGAGAAGGAAAAAGATCTAACAATTTATGGAACCATAAAAAAAGTTGATTTTTCTTATACAGAAGAGGATTTGTTAGTGACGAAGGAAATAGAGCCCCGTGAAGATTCAATGATAAAATTTTCTCAAAATGAAGGGAAAGAGAATGAATTAAAGATGGAAACAGAAAAAACAGATTTTAGTTCTGTTGAAAATATGGAGGATGAAGATACTAAAAAAAGGATTTTAGATGATTATGGGGATGATGCAAATAATTATTATCTTTTAACTTCTAAAGAGGCAGGGAGTTATACAAAAATAAATGATAATGAATTTTTTAATTTAGATAAAGATTCCAAATTTCTTATTGACTCTGAATCAGGAGAAATTTTAGAAATAATAAATGCAAG
>CAZGCP010000003.1:13397-13713 GCA_964524525.1 Candidatus Woesearchaeota archaeon | reverse complement strand
AAGTTTTACAGATAAGGGAATTATTAAAACACCTCATTTGGATGTTGAAGTAACTGAAGATACAAAAATGGATTTTAATTTAGAAGCAAAAAAAGGAAATCCTGCTAATTTTTATAATCTTGTGGGAGGTTCAATAAAGAATATTAGGCCCCCTGAAATAGGGCAAGCCCATATCCATGGGACTAATACCGCATTTCCAGATGGAGAACATTATTTTACTGGAAGAGTTTTTGTTCAAAAAAATCCTGATGTAAGGAGAGGAGAAGATGAGATTTATTATGGAATTCCTAAAAGGGAAGCTGCTTTGATAAAAAAT
>CAZGCP010000003.1:0-13387 GCA_964524525.1 Candidatus Woesearchaeota archaeon | reverse complement strand
GGAATTGTTAATATATATAATCGTGAAAATCCTGATGATACTGCTTTATTTTTTCAAGATGTAAATCTTAATGCTAGAAAAAATAATCCTTTTACAAGTAGTGTTGAAATTTTTGAGTATGATGGAAATTCACGGATTGATGCTTATGTTAAAGAAGGCAAAATTGCTCCTAAAATTCATTTTCCAGAAGCAGAAGAAGAAATTAGTGGCAAGAGTGTTTTTGTACAACCAAAATCTGTGAGAATTATTAATGAAGATGGAGAAAATCTTTTAGAGGGATTTACTCAGGAACATTCAAAAGAAGAATTAATTAAGACATATGAAATACAGGTTGGAGATTCTAAATATGTTAAAGAATTGAAAAAAGAAGATATAGCAAGAGAAATTTTCAGAAAAGGCGAGGATTATAAAAATAAATACACTAAAATGTCTTTTGGACAAGTAAGTGTTGTTGAAAAACCATATACTTATTCCTTAACTAGCGAATATAAAAAAAATATTTTGGATGTGTCAAATCCTTTAGAACAGGATTCTTCTGCTTCAGACACTAATTTTGTTTTTGAGAATGCAGGAAAAGGAGTTAAATTTGAAAATGGAATTCCTAAACGTTATAATTGTGGGGAAGGACCTGAATTAAAAGGGCCAACTTATAAGGAAAGATATTTGAGTGGGACGATGAGTTTGGAAGAATACGAAAGATATATATTAAGTGAAATTAAGGAAAATATACGTAACCCTAAGGGGAATGCAAAGTATTCATTTGAAATAAATGAAAAAACTGGGGAAGTAAAACTTCCACAAAATCGTGGAGAACCTTATTTTATGTTAGGTGCAGAACCACTTTCTTATCAACCTAAAGGATATAGTGATATGGATTCGCTTATGTCTTCAATTATAAATAAAAATCATGCAGATTATAAAGGATATCCTGCTAAGGTAGGAGATATTGTTTCTCATGGTTTTCTAGAGAAAAATAGTAAAGGGGTTTATGAAGCTTCTAATAGAAAGTCCTCAGAGAGTGAAAAAGTTGAGACTATTACTTTTGATACTCCTGAAGTTCCTATGGATTATGCTCTTTTAGATTCTGGAAGTTTTAAAAAAGAGTATACTCGTAAATTAGCTTTAATTGAAGGAGGAGATGTAAAAGCAAAAAATGTTTTGAATATGCAAAATTTTAATGATTTGTATTATATTAAAGATAAAAGAATAGAAAATGATATTGCTGATGCAGTTGAAAAGGAATATAATTATGATAGAGATGAAGCTATAAAAAATGCTATTAGTATGATAGATAAAGAAGGGAAAAAGAGAATGAGTTATCAAGAGGCAATAAACTATTTGGAGAAAACTTCTTTTAAAGAGATTGTTGACAATAAAGAGTTTTTAACAAGAGAGCAATTTATTAATCACCAAAAACAAAAATATGCTGACTCTCCATATAAACCTGATTTTGAATATCAATGGGAATCTGCACAAAGTTATGGTTCTGGATTTAATCGTTTGGTAGAGGGAGTGGGAATAACTACTCTTGGAACAGAAGAGGGAGATAAACCTACTGGGATTTATGTTGGTGGAAGAAGAATTACTTATGAAAAATTCTTTAATGAGTTAGTTCGAAAAGGGATTACTTTAATAACAGAATAATTTCTAGATCACCAAAATCTTTTAAGATAAGAAATAAAGGGCACATGTTCTTGACCTTTTTTTATTAGCTCTTCTGCTTTTTTTGGTTGTCCTTTTTCTTTTAAACATTCTGCAAGTTCTAGATAGGCATTACTCATAAAATTAGTTCCTAGATGTTTTTTGCCTTCAATAGGAGGATTCATTTCAAGTATTTTTTTATAATTTTTTATTGCTTTATCATATTGTCCTACACGTTGTTGATAATATGCTAATCCAATTTGTATATTCAAACTTTGAGGAGATAATTTTCTTGCTTTTTCAATTAATTTTCTTGCTTTTTCATATTCTTCTACGTTTCCATACATATCTCCTCCTTTTAGATAAGCTAATGCAATTGATTGGCTGTCTGTAAGGTTTTTGAGATATGCTCCTTCTCTTACTGGTTTTTGATCTAAATCTTGTAAAGAGTATTCTGAATTTCCCATTTCAGTATCTTTTTGAATTTCTCCCCAAGGGATTGTTTCAAAATTAAAATCTCCTTTGTTTTCAGGTGCATTTGGAAATAAAGGATCGTGTTTATTATCTTGATCCCATCTTAATAAAACATGACTAGGTGCTTCAATAAGATATACTGGAAGGTTATTTGCCCTTGCAACAGCAAGCATCATTAATGATTGTCTATAACACAAATCTTGTAAATTATATGAAGTTTTCTTTTTTCTTGGGATGTGATCACTAATTTTTTTTAAAATTTTCTTTCCTTCTTCAGAAGTGTACTCTTCTTTTTGAGGGATGTATTCTTTACTCTCATCAATTAAATCGTCTAATAATTTCTTTTTTGGAGAATAACACTGAGAGTAACGATGTTGTTGTTCAATCCTAACCATTTCATGAGCAATTGTGTTATATTTGGATTCATATCTTTCTTGAGCTTTTGCATTAGTTGAGGGATTTCCAAAAATTAGGGGCAAACTAATAATTCCCGCTTTTACTAAATTTGTTAATTTTTGTTTTTTTGATTTCATTTTAAGTATTTGTTTATGGTTTTTATTATTTATAAAATTAACTATTTTAAAGTAACAACCTTTTAAGTTTGTTTGGATTTTGTTTTTATTTATTTTGGTTTAAGTTTTTTTGCATTCCTACTTAAATTTTTCTATTAAAGAGATTTCCCATTAGATCTGAATAATTAATTAATTCTGGAAAAAACTCAAACTCTGGACAGAGCTTTTGGTTTGATTAATTTTATAAAGATATTTTTCATTAATATTTTATGTATCAAAAGAGGTTTTTGTTTGAAAAAAATAAAAAGGCACAAGTAACTATTTTTGTGATAATTGCAATTTTAATTGTAGCAGGTGTTGTTTTGTATTTTTCATTAAAAGGAGATATGTTTCAACCTCAAGTTCCAGTTGAAGCAGAGCCAGTTTATCAACATTTTTTAACATGTTTGGAGCAAGATACCCAAGAAGGATTACAGCTTTTAGGTTTTAGTGGAGGATATATTTACTCTCCAGATTATGAAGAATCTTTTGTTCCCTTTGCATCTCAGTTAGATTTTTTTGGAACATATATTCCTTATTGGTATTATGAAAGAGGAGGGATAACAGAGACACAAGTTCCAACTAAGGAAGATATGGGGGAAGACTTAGAAAGATTTATTGAATCTGAAATAAATAATTGTGTTTTTAGAACTTTTGAAGAACAGGGTTATGATGTTGAGATGGGAGAGCCGAGTGCAAGTGTTGAAATAAAAAACAAAGAAGTAAAAATTAATTTAAATGCAAATTTAGTTATTGAAAAAGAAGATTCAAATTTTTCTTATTCTTCTGATAATCATAATGTAGTTGTGGATTCTAAATTTGGTGAGTTATATGAATCTGCAAAAGAAATTTATGAATATGAAAAGAAAGAGACTTTTTTAGAAGATTATGGAATAGATGTTTTGAATCTTTATGCTCCTGTAACAGGTGTTGAATTGCAATGTTCTCCTCAAACATGGAATGTTGATGAAATTTTTAGAGAATTAGAAGAAGCTATTGAAACAAATACTTTGGCTATGTCTGGAGGAAAAGCAGATGCTTATCATAGATATTTTTATGTTGAAGAATTGGATGATATTAAAAATAAAGTTAGGTTTGTTAATTCAAAAAATTGGCAAAGGAGTTTTGAAGTCAATCCTTCTGTTGGAAATAGGTTGATTGCAGAGCCTATTGGAAATCAGCCAGGTTTAGGTGTTTTAGGTTTTTGTTATTTACCATATCATTTTGTTTATGATGTTAAATATCCTGTTTTAGTTCAGGTTTATGAAGAAACTGCAAATGGTGAAGAACTTTTTCAATTTCCTGTAGGTGTTGTTATAAAAGGAAACAATCCTCGTGAACCTTTGAATGGAACTGCTTCAGACTATCAAGGAACTAATATTTGTTCTTTTAGTGATAATAATTTGACAATTGAGACTTATGATTATGATGGAAATCCTGTTGATGCTGAGATTCATTATGAATGTTTGGATTCGTCTTGTTATTTGGGAAGAACCTCTGAAGGGATTCTTGAAGCTAATCCTCCTTCTTGTGTTAATGGAATTGTTCTTGCAAAAGCAAAAGGATATGAAGATTCAAGTTCAATTTATTCTTCTTCTAGTTCTGGAAACACCCTTCTTTTTATGAATCCTTTTTATGAAGTAGAATTAGGATTAAATTTAGAAGGAAAAGATTATTCTGGAAATGCTTTTATTTATTTTGATTCAGAGGATGAATCTTATTTTATGAATTATCCAGAAGATAAAAAAATAAATTTGAGTGAAGGTACTTATGAAATAACTGTGCAAATTTATGAAGATTCTAATATTGATTTTGGTTCAGGAAAAGTAGAACAATGCGTTGATGTTCCAGGACAGATAACTCAAGAGTGTTTTGAAGTTGATATGCCTTCTAATCTTAGTTCAAGAGTTCTTGTTGGAGGAGGTAAAAAAGAGATTTATATTACAGAATCTAATTTAGAAAATAAAATCATTTTGAATGCTGAAAAAATTAAAAAACCAGATTCAATAGAAGATTTACAAAGAAATTATGTTTTGTTTGAAAATAAAGAGCTTGAGGTTAGATTTGAATGAAGTTTGATAAGGGAAAGTTGATTTTAGGAATGATTTTTTTAATTGGAATTTTTTTGATTTCATTTAGTTCTGCTGCTTATCAAAATTATAATCCTCAATCACAACAAACATTTACATCTAGTAGTTTAGGGGGTTCTTTTGGAGGAGCAGGTTTGGAAAGTTCTTTTATGGGACAGGATTATGGGGAATATTGTAAGTCTGGAGTTAATTTTATTTTTCAAATAGAACCTTTTTCTTGTACACCTAGTCCTGTTAGAAGTGATTTGTTAGAAGAACAAAATGTTCCTGTTTTTTGTAAGATTAGAGGTATAAAAATGAATCCTTTGATGGATGTTGATTCAATTGAAAGAATTAGTTTTGTTGGAAGAGATTATCCTCAAGAAATTTCTGGTATTAATTTTTATCCTGCTAGAGGGGCTTTAGGAGGAAAACCTACTATGGAGAATGTGGGTTATTTGGTTATTAATTTAAGACAACAACCAAATGAATCTGCAATGCCAGAGCATGTTTCAGGTAATTTAACTGCAAAAGTAAGATATGATATAAGAAATGCTTTTGGAATTGGAAAAGCTCATTTTTATCTTCCTGAAATGGATGAAAAAGACTGGGAAAATAATCAAGTTACATATAGTTTTTGGGGAGGGAGAGGTTATTTAAGAGCAGAAAGAGTTGATGATGAAGGAGCAAGGATAACTGTTTATTCTGATAGATATGCAAAAGGATTAAGAGGACAAAATTTAGATAAAATAAAAGTTGATAGTTTTTATTTGAAAGAAGGAGAAGAATCTTCAAGAATTTATCTTCCTGGATTTAATCCTTGTATGGCTAATTTAAGATTGAAATTAAATTCTTTAGAAAATCCAGATACAAGGGCAAGATTAAGAATTAATGATGATATAATTCAACTTAAAGATGAAGAAGATTTTTTAGAGGGAAAATGTAGAATAAAAGAGTTAACAAAACATGGCTTATCCCAGACTGTTACAATTAATTGTAGGGAAGATGATGAAGGTTATCTTTTAAGAAGTAATTTTGATTTGACAATTAGTCCTAAAGTAGAATTAAATATTGGGGGGAAGACAGAGATTTATGAAATTGGAGATAGACTTTATAGGGGGAAAGAAGCAGATGGAGACATTAAAACAGTTTATTTAGGGTATGTTGGAACAAGGGGAGATGAAAACTCTTTAGAAGATTTGTTTGTTTATTTGGTTGCTCTTCCAGAAGATAAAAGTAGTTTGACTCCAGAAGAAATTAATTCTTTTACAAAATATGCAGATGGATTAAATCCTGTTGATGAAGCAGGGACCTTTGGAAAAATAGGGAGTATTCTTAAAAAAGCAGGAACCAGTGTTGTGTATATTGGAAATAGAGTTATTAAAGGAGAAAATTTAGAATTAGTTAATTCTGAATCTAAAAGTAATTTTTTAGAAAAAGAGGTTTTTGTTTCTGATTTTGCTGGTTTGAGTGATTTTGAATTTGAGAAAGAAAATGAATTTAGAGAAAATTATGATGATGCAATAGAAGACTTTGATGTGGTTTTGAATAGTTTTTCAGGAGAAGAAGTTGATGATAAGATGGCTGGTGAGGATGCTTTAAGAAAAAAAATTGAAATTGCGAGTTTAACTCATCAAAAGCAATCTCTTAAGGAATTTTGTTTAGAGTTTGAAGAAAGATTTTCTAGTGCTAGCACTCCAAGCTATTGTGGAAAGGATTTGTTTTTTTCAAACTCTGGAATTACTAGTAAGATGGTTTTGATAAATGGGAAAACAAGAGAGATAACTTTTGATGGGATTTATGAGCCGAGTGAAAAAGATTATAGTGCTGAATTATTTGTTAGAACTCCTAAAGGAGAAGTTAAACAAGTAAAATTAACAAAAAATAATCCTGTTAGATTAGACAAAACTGCAGATGTTTCTTTGGTTTCAATTAAAGAAAAACTTGATTTTGATTGGCCTGTTGATTTAGATGAAGCAACTTCAAATAATGAAGTTAATTCTTGTTATGGTTGCAGAACTCTTGAAAGTCGTACTAATTCTGATCCTCAATGTAGTGATTCTGATTTTAATGATTTTACTGATGGAATTGATATAACAGTTCCAGAAGGAACTAGTGTAAAATCTGTTGCAGATGGGAGAATTATAGAAATTTGTAGAGAAAGTGAAGGGGATTGTAGGGGATATGGAAATAACATTATTATTGAACACAAGGATACAATAAATGAGAAAAAATATTATACTAGGTATAGTCATTTGAGTTCGATAGAAGTTGAAACATCAGGTATAATTAAAAAAGGAGAGAAAATTGGAGAGTCAGGAGATACAGGATATTCTGAAGGACCTCATTTAGATGTTAAGGTTTATGAAGGAAAAGATTTTTCTGCTGATGTTGGAAAAAATCCAATTTGTTTTATGCCTGAACCTAAAAAAGAAATAAAATTTACTGGAAGTGGTTGTCCTGAAGATAATTATAAGGAGGTTGTTAAAGAGAGTGATTGTGAACAATACACAAAACCTCTTATAAAAGTTAATCCTGAAGATGTTCTTAATTTGAATGTAGATGAAGCAAGTTTTGAAATTGAATTGATTGATTTGAAAACAGGTTCAGCAAGAATTCGTATTTCTGGAGAAGGAAGAGAATGGTTGGACAAGGATGAAACAGAATCAATAGATGTAGATGGGAGAGATTATGATTTTACTTTAAAGGAAATTAATTTGAACAAAGTTGCAGAAGTTTCAGTGGAATCAAATATGGATTATATGGAAAGTGAGGCTAATTTTAGTTTTAATGTTGGAATTGAAAAAAGAGGGATTCAATTAACTCCTGAACAAACAATAAAAAGAATAGAGAAGTTGAATGAAACAATAAAAACTCTTGAAGGAATTTCAGAGGGTTTAGGGAATTTTGCAGAGAAAATGCAAAAAGCTTGTTTAGTTGGAGGAGGAGCAATTTTAGCTAAGAATTTTCTTCAGAAGGATGCAGGTTTAAAATCTAATGCAAGACAGAGAGTTATGAGTGAAAAATGGAATGGAAGATGTTTGGATTTAGTGGATAGGGGAGAATATAAATCTCAAGAAGAATGTTTTATTGATAGGGCAGATGATATTGATGAAGATGTTGATAATTATTATGAGATTCTTCAAGAACAAAATAATGAAATAAAAGAAATTCAATCAAAACACGAAGTTTCAGATTTTTTAGGAGATACACATGTTAAAACTGATGAATTTATAGATGAATATTCTGAAAAAGTGAGAAATGAGTTAGACTATCTTGGAAGTGAATTTATTAATCCTTTTGAAAAAAGGAAATCTGTTAATATTAATGATGTAAAGGATGTTTTAGATAAAGAAGGTTATAATGAAAGAGTTTATTCTATGAAGGATTTAAGAGATATTGAATTTTATTTAAAGGCTTACAAAGCAAATAATGGAGACATAAATGCAAAGGAAAAACTTTATTCTTTATTGAAAGAAATTGAAGTTGCTTCTCAGGAATATAGAGAGGCAGAAAGCTTTAGAGATAAAACTGGTTTGGGTGAAAGTGCTAGAGTTTTAAAAGAAAAGAATGTTAGAGAGATTAAAGTTTCTCAAAGAACAACTCTTAAGGAATCGCAATATTCTGATCAGTTGTATGGAGAAAATCCTGATAATTATGTTTTTGGATTGCAAACTACAGGTGCCCAAGAATATCTTCTTATTTATAATCCTCAGGGGGTTGTGGAATCAACTTACAAGTTTTCAAACGGAGGATGGGAAGAGCAAGAGCAAGCAAATCCTTTGAAGATATTTTTTGAAAATTATGATCAGAAGGTTTATGAAAATAAAATGAAAGATCCCAAAGTAAAATATTTTGAATCTCAACCTTACAAAGGACTTCCGGGATTAGTTCCTGTTGATGTAGATAATGGATGGTATGCTTATATTGAAAAAACACTTCCTTCTGGAGTTAGTAGGAGTTATGATGAATCTGGAAAAATCAATAGTTTTTGGTTGTGTAATGTTGGAAGTAATGGTTTGGTTGAATTTAATACAAGGGAGTCTGGAGATGATGAGTGTTCTCTTGTTAATTGGGGAGCAAATTCTCCTGTTAATGATTTTCCTGGTTTAACTAAAGGAGATTCTGAAAAATGGGTTTCTAGAGCTGTAACAATGATTGAAAGAGCTTCTTTGGCATATGAAGAAGGAGTTAGAACTGTGGGGGTTGGGGGAGAACAAGTTTCTGTTGGAAGTCCTATGACTGAAACATCTGGAACTAAGTGTACTGATTTTATGTCTCCAAAAGATTGTAATATTATTTTTAATTTATGTGATCCTGTAATTTGTCCTCCGAGTAGATGTGATATGGGGGGAAAATTTCCTGTTCAAAATGTTGTTCAAAGCGGAGTGTTTGGAAGTATTGCGTTGTGTTTACCTAATCATAATGAGGGAATTTTGATTCCAGTTTGTTTAACAGGTGTTAAAGCAGGATTAGATAATTGGGCATCTATTGCAGGTGCTTATAGAAGTTGCCTTCAAGAAAGTCTTGATACTGGAAGAACAATGGGTGCTTGTGATACTTTACATAGTATTTATTTATGTGAGTTATTTTGGAGAGAATTGAAACCCCTTACTCAAAATGCAATACCAAACATTTTAAGTAGAATTACTGGGGAAAAAAGAACTCATGGAGGAGCTGAATATTTGAATATTCAAGGTGCTTGGGAGAATACAAAAAATGCATGGAATTATTTAACAAAGAGTTATGGAGAAACAGCTTACAAAGCATTTCAATTAAGAAAAACTGGAGAAGTTGGAGGATCTGTTTGTAAGAATTTTGGTTCTCTTGTTTTTCCTAAAGCTGCAAAAGTTTTAGATGCTGCATCACAACCAGAATCTCCTATTCAATACTATGGAACTTTTCAAGAATCACCATATACTACTGTTACTAATCCTCCTTTATCTCACTATAAAGTTTCATATCATATTTATGCTGGAGATGATCAAGCAGCTTATTATAGTGTTTACTTAAAAGCTTCAGAAGGAAGTTCATTTTATCCAGATGTTTCAAGACAAAGAATTGTTGATTCGGGATATGTTAAAAGGGGAGATAGTGTTCAAGGGACTCCGGATTTTATTGCTCCTCAAGGGTATACAAATTTATGTTTTCTTGTTAATGGACAAGAAGAATGTGATTTTAAACAAACAACAACTTCTGTTGCTCAAGAAATTGTTAAAGACAAATATTTAGAACAACAAGCTTCGGATGTTGAGGTAACAACAAAAGAACAATGTATACAAGGAACAGCAAGTGCTTATGATGTTTTAATGAGTGCTGGAAGTCCACAAGCAATAGCTTCTCAAACCTTGAATCCTGATTTACAGGACAAAGGAATTGTGAGAATTTGTTCTACTTCAAATCCAGGAATAAATTCTGATGCTTCTGTTAATACAGTAGATTCAAAATGGAAGGAAGTGGGTTATTGTGGAAGTAAAGATGTTAAATGTTGGCTTGATACTGGGAGTGTTGAAGACACAATAAAACATTTAGGAATAGAAGAAGATACTTTAAAAGAAGTTACTGACAATCAAATGGACTTATTGTCGAAGAGAGGGGATATTTTAAGTCAAGCAGAATATGGTTTAGCTCTTGAAAAAATTAAAGAATTAATTGATAATGAGGAAAGAGGAAAAGCAATTAAAAATATAACTCAGATAATTGGAAAAACTCCTTGGAATAAAGAAAAAGCAAGATTGTATTTAATGAGAGGAGAATTATATGGGGATTTGGCTAAGATTGTTTTTGATAGATTATGGGAAGAAATAGAAAAAGGAAAATTATTAGAAGAAGTTACAGGAAGTGAATCAACAAGAAATAAGATAATTAGTATTGGGTTAAGATTAGAAGGAACACCCCTTATTAAAATTAGCGAGTTAAGTTCTTCTCAAGAAAATAATATGAAAAAAGAAGGAAATATTAAAACTTGGAAAGGTGTTGATGTTGTTGAAGATTATGATGGGGATGGAGGATGTAATTGTTTTGATTCTGTAATGTATTTTTATAAAAAAGCAGGAGTTAGATTTAATGGTTTTGAAAATTGTTTGAATGATGACGTCTTAGAGGAATATGACAATGATGGTTGTGAAAATACAGAAGATATTACTAAAGATATGTTGGAAAAAGGAGACATTCTTTCCCTTGGTTGGAAATATGAAAGTGGAGCTAATACAGCTCATAATGTTATATTTTTAGAATGGATTGATAAAGAAAAAGGAGAAGCAAGACTTTTGGATTGGTTGGGTTCTCCTGAAGATTGGGAAATTGAAAGAAGTTTTCCAGAAGATGCTGAGGAAATTAAGGAAATAGATAATTTGAGAAAGGTAAGAGTTTTTAATTTTGATTTGAATTTTGATGAAGAAGATGTTGCCGGTGTAGTTTATGCTGTTGGTAATCCTGTTATTGAAAAAGAGACAGAACCTAGAAGAGATGATTTAATTATTGGGGACTATGGGGAAGAAGATTCTAGCAGAGTAAAATCACTTGAAGCAAAAAGCCCTTTATTCCAAGTGAATATTTTATCCAACCAAGGAAATGTTGTTTCAGAAAAAGATTTATTGTTGGTTTATGGAGAAAAAGAATGGTACTGGTCTGTTTATGAAAGAACAAGTACAGGAGGATATTATATAACTCCTACTACAACAAAAGATAGAAGTGAATGGATGGGAATAGATATTGAAACAATAAAAAGTACTTCCTATATGAATGGATATTATAGTTTATTAAAAGAAGAACATAAAAATTTATTGCAATTCTTAGAAGGAACAACTTCATATGAAGAAGGAATTAATGAGTTGTTTAAAGGTTTGATTAAGGAAAATTTACAAGTATTTACTGAGAACATAAAATTTCCTGCTGAAGAAGGGGGAAGTTATTTTGTCCTGAATCAAGGAGAAGGGACTTTTGTTTATTTTGAATATTCTGAGAATGATTGGTATTTCAAACCTGCAAATACAGACAGAGATGTTGATTGGATTGCAGTTTCAGATGCTTCAATAGAACAAGAAGGAGAGAATTATATAATCAAATCAGGATATAGTATAAAATATAGGGGAGAGCTTTATGGTGCAGAAAATATAGAGAGTTTGGCTAACGATTTATCTGGGAAGAATTTTGCTCAAGGAACAATAAGAATATTTAGTGAAAGTCCTTCTTATGATAAAGAGATTAAGCCATATTCTCAGGAAAAAATTAATATTGTTGGTATCGAAGAGGCTATTTCTTTTATTAATTCAAAAATTAATTCGGGAGAGTGGAATGCTAAAGAAACTGCTATAAATAAAGAAGTTTCAAGAGTTATTTCTGAAATGGAAAATCAAGAAATTATAACTCAAAAAGAATCTGAATTCCTTAGAAGAGTAGACCCTCATAATAATAATAATTATGATGAAGATTTAGTTTACATAAAAAACTTTTTAGATTTTAAGAAAACAATTTCTGATACTTGCGAGGACATAGAATCCTATGATTGTTATATAAATTATATTGATAAAAATATGGGGGAATCAGAGAAATATACTTCATTTGTAGAAAATAGGATTATTGTAGATTATTTATATATGCATGAGTTTATTTCTCTTGATGAATATAAAGACATTACTCCTACAGGAATCGGGACTTCATTAGAGACATTAGGGGAGATGTTAGGGGGAAGTCCTGAAAAAGGAAAAACAATGGGGTATGTAGTAGAGATTTTGAAAGAATATGATAAAGAGATTAAGCCATATTCTCAGGAAAAAATTAATATTGTTGGTATCGAAGAGGCTATTTCTTTTATTAATTCAAAAATTAATTCGGGAGAGTGGAATGCTAAAGAAACTGCTATAAATAAAGAAGTTTCAAGAGTTATTTCTGAAATGGAAAATCAAGAAATTATAACTCAAAAAGAATCTGAATTCCTTAGAAGAGTAGACCCTCATAATAATAATAATTATGATGAAGATTTAGTTTACATAAAAAACTTTTTAGATTTTAAGAAAACAATTTCTGATACTTGCGAGGACATAGAATCCTATGATTGTTATATAAATTATATTGATAAAAATATGGGGGAATCAGAGAAATATACTTCATTTGTAGAAAATAGGATTATTGTAGATTATTTATATATGCATGAGTTTATTTCTCTTGATGAATATAAAGACATTACTCCTACAGGAATCGGGACTTCATTAGAGACATTAGGGGAGATGTTAGGGGGAAGTCCTGAAAAAGGAAAAACAATGGGGTATGTAGTAGAGATTTTGAAAGAATATAAAAAAGAACAAGGTGAGAGAGAATTACCTCTCTTACAAGTAGATGTTCCTAAAGAATATGAAAATTTAGTAAAAAAATTGAATCAAAAAGAAATAACTTTTTTGAATGGAGAATATCCTCCTTATAGTAAGAATAAAAAATCTGAAAATTATGTTTTAAATTATTTAGGGTTTAAAGAGAAATTAGAAAGTTGTAATAAGGATAATGAAAGAAAAGAATTAGAATGTGTTATGGGATTAGTTAGAAATGAAGGAAGGGGGGAAATATCTACTAAATATTCTGAACTTGAAAAACAATATGTTGTTGATGCATTGTATTTGAATGACCATATTTCTAATGAGGAGTATGGAAATATTG
>CAZGCP010000002.1:17374-17981 GCA_964524525.1 Candidatus Woesearchaeota archaeon | reverse complement strand
TGCTATATAAATTATATACTTATTTTTTTACCCATTTTAGAAAAGCAGTATATTCTTTTTGAGGAATTTTTTGTTCTAGTGCTTTAGATAGTTCTTTAGCTAATTTTGAGTCTTTTTCAATAAATTCAAGTAATTTGAATCTTTTTTTATTTTTTTCAAATCCGGGATAAAGTTGTTTTTCATTATTTTTGATATCTGCATAATCTTTAAAATAAATTACATCTCCACCATCAAATTTTTTATTGAAATTATTATCCCTTACATATATGTTGATATCTTCTCCATTTATGTTATATTTTTTAGTAAAGGAAGTAGGTTTTCCATCTTTATTTTTAAAACTAGTGCTGTTTCCTAATTCTATTATTTCTTTTCCAATTCTGTTTAATTTTTTTGAAGTTTTGTAATCTAATTTTTGAGAAAACAAATTAGTGGTTAGTGTTATGCTTAAAATTAAACCTGCTAACTTTTTCATAAATTTTATTTAATTTTTTAATTTATATTCTTTGTTATATTAAATTATATACTTATTTTCTTATATTGAAATTCTTTTGAAGAATTTTTTTCAGGTTCTAGTAAAATATTTTTTTGTTTTATTAGATATTGGGTC
>CAZGCP010000002.1:0-17364 GCA_964524525.1 Candidatus Woesearchaeota archaeon | reverse complement strand
GGGGGGGGCATTAAAATCAATATTCGGTGCCGTGTTTATATCTTCCTCTTTTTTCTATCTTATTTATTCTTTGGAAAATTTTTTCTGAATATTCTTTTCCAATTATTTTTTGATAGGATTTAAAAATTTCTTTTAATAAAAATTCCCAATTTTTGAAATGTTTGGATTCTAGTGCCTGAGTAAGTAAATGTAAATCTACTGCCTTGTCTTCAATTTTTGTGCTAATATATCCTAATCCAAAATCTATGAAATAAACTTCGAAGTTTTTATTTTTGTCTTTAACTAAAATCATATTACTTGTTGTTAAATCTCCATGAATTATTTCATTTTTATGTAGTTTTGCTACAGATTCTCCAATATCCTTACAAATTTTTTGTTGTTCTTTTTTTGAAAATTCGTCAAAACTTTCTGAAAGTTTTTTTCCATTTATGAAAGGTATTACTATTGAGAATTCTTTTGGCCCCAGATGAGTTATTTTTGGAGAAGGAACATTAATTATTTTTGATGCTTTTTCAAGAAGTTTTGATTCTGATTTTGTTCTTCTTTTTCTTAGTTTTTCATCAAGTTCAGGATGTCTGTAAGTTTTTTTTATTCTGTTTTTTATTATGGAATTGTTTTGAAGAATTATTTTTGCTTCTGCTCCTTGCGAGAGAATTTTATTATTTTTTTTAAGATTTTTTTGAGTATTCATCTTTTTTTGTTTTTAATTTTAGTTTCAAATTTATATAACTTTTTTGGTAATTCTTTGAATGGTTTGGTTTTAAATAAAATTGTTATTAGTAAAAAAATTAAAATGGAGGAGATTAATGTAAAAATAAATTTATTCAAACTATCTTTAAATATTAAAAATAAAATATCATTTATTACGCTAGCTCCTAACATTATGATAATTAAAAATCCTAATCCTAAGATTAATGTTCTATATTTTGATTTCATTAAGAATCGAAGCCAATAAAATATTTTAAACCTTGGTACTGAAATTCTTTTGAATGTGGTTTTTTATGTTCTTTAATATATCTTGCATCTTCTGGAATATTTAATTGAGATGGGTTTTCTAATCCAATGTAAAAGTAATTTGTTGGAATAATTTTTGTGACTGGAATCTTTTTTCCATTAGGATTTATGGTTTGTCTAGGAAGATTTTCTATGGCTTTAAACACTTCTTGTTTGTAAGTTTCAGCTTGATTATTTTCAATTACCTCTTTTTCTAAACCCATATTTCTAATAATTAATTTGGGTTTTTAAGAATTATGGTTTAGGGGGGAGAGGGTTTTTCTATCCTAAAGCCTCATCCCTTTTTTTCCAAATTTTTTCATAAGTTTTTGCATTTTTTTCATGTCCATTCCTTTTTCAGGATCAAAAGAAGATTGTTCTTTAATCATTGATTGAAGCATTTTATATTGTTTTAATAATGAACGAATATCTGAATTATTGACACCTGAACCTTTAGCAATTCTGTTTATTCTTGAAGTTCCCCCTTCTTTATCAAATATATCTGGATTTTCTTTTTCTTCTTTAGTCATTGATTTTATTATGTGTTCCCATTTTTGAACTTTTTTTTCTTGAGATTGAAGTTTTTCTTCTGGAAGTTTTGCTTTTCCTAAACCAGGGATCATAGATTTCATTTTATCGAATCCTCCTAATTGTCCCATTGATTTTACTTGTTCAATAACATCTTCAAGAGTTATTTTTCCCTCTTGAAGTTTTTTTTGCATTTTTTCTTGTTTAGAAGTGTCTGTAACTGAATTGATTTTTTCAATTAATGTTTTTAAATCTCCCATTCCTAAAAGTCTTGAAAGAAACGATTCTGGATCAAAAGATTCCAAGTCATTGATTTTTTCTCCTGTGGTTATAAAATATACTCCTGCATTGGCTTCATGACAAGCAGTTAATGCCCCTCCTGCCTTTGCTGTGGAATCCATCCTCGTTATTATAACTCCTGAAATATTTAAAGCATCTTGGAATTCTTTTGCTTGAGTTTTTGCAGCTTGTCCAATATCAGCAGGCATTACAAGTATTTTTTCAGTTGGTTTTATTTCTTTGTTTAAATCTTTAATTTCTTTTACAAGTTCTTTATCTAAATTATGTCTTCCTGCAGTATCAATTAAAACTATTTCATATTTATCTAAATCTTTTTTGAATTTTTTCCATGTTTTTATAGCATTGTTCTCTTCCATATCTACAAAAACATTTAAGTTATTTTTTTCTCCTAGTTGTTGCAGTTGTTCTTTTGCTGCAGGTCTGTGAACATCTAATCCAATAAGGGCGACTTTTTTCCCTCTTTTTGAATAATAGTTTCCTAGTTTTGCAATTGTAGTTGTTTTACCTGCCCCATATAAACCTAAAAGCATTATCCTATTTTGTTTTTCAGATTCTATTTCAAGTGTTTTTTCTTTTCCTAAAATATTTGTTAATTCAGTATGAAGAAGTTTTATTATGTGTTCTTTTTTATCAATTCCTTTTATTTTTTCATCTAAAGCTGCTTTTTTTATTTTAGTGGATATGTCTTTAACAAGGAGAATATTTACATCTGCTTCAATTAATGCTCTTTGAAGTTCTTTCACTACATTATCAACTAGTTTTTTATCAACTGTTATAGCATTAGCTATTCTGTCTGTTGCTTTCTTTAGGGCATTTCCTAGTTTTCCAAGTACCATATTTTAAGAAGTAAAAACAAGATTATTAAGTTTTTGGGTGATTAGAATTTTTGAAAATGGGATCCATTATTCTTGCATTTATTAACTCAATATCTGCAAAACTAGGATATTTATCTGCTCCAGAATAATAGAATCTTAAAGTGTTTTTATTTATTGGAATTGCTCCACACCCAAAAATTACATTTGGAACTTCCGCATTATATTTTCCTTTTCCAGTTTCCCAGTCAAATTCTGGTTCTAAGATATAGGAAGAAGGATGTTCTAAGATTTTTTGAGGGTCTTTTTTATCTACAATTATATATCCCATTCTGTATGTATTTGTTTTTTCTTCTGCTCCATGATATAACATAAAAAAGCATTTTCCGTATTTTTCGTGTTCTATTTCTATTGCAGGAGTATTTATTCCAACTCTTGCACTATCCCAATTTCCTGTTCTTGGAGATAAAAATTTTTTAGATTTTTCAATTTTTAGGGGATTTAACTTTTTAACTTTAGAAATTTCTGCCCAAGGTTTTTCATTTGAATGCTTTTGAAAAGGTCTGTCCACAATAAAATGATATTCATTGTTTTTGAAGAATAGGGCATTTTTGTTTTCCTCTTTATCATCTAAAATTATTTGCCTATCATAATATTCTTTGAAATCTTTTGTTTTTACTAATCCTGTTCTTAAAACCCATTGTTCATCTTTTGTTTTTTCTTTTGCTGAAGTAAAAGTTATCCAGTATTCATCTTTTATTTTTGTAATTCTTGCATCTTCTGTAGCTATTTGAGAATCTTTATTTCTTTTAATAAAAGGTTTATCTTCAATTTCAAAATTTTTTCCATCTTCACTCCATGCAAGATAGAGTTCACTATTTTTAGGTTCTTTTTTTGTTCTTATAGTATATAGCAGTCCTATTTTATTTTGATATACAAATGCTCCAGGATTTCTAATTGAAAGATAATTTTTCTCTTTTGGAATAAACAATGGTTTGGGATTTTTATAAACTAAGATTACTGAATTATCTGATTTTCTTTTTTGAGAAATTAATTTTGTTTCTAATCGAGATAATTTACTGGGATTGTCTGTTTTTTTTATTTCTTCCATTATTTTTCTTTATAAATTTTAATTATTGATTTGGATATTTTTTATTTATTAACTTTTTATTAATATTAGAATTAATTGTTTTTATTTTTAATTTGGAAATTTGTTTGTAATTTTTATAGGAATCAAAATCTATTTGTTTTATAAAATCTTAACTCATTATATCTTTTTAAAACTTGTTATTTGCTGAATAATATAATTTTTTAGAAAGTTTTTAAAAGTAGTTTTTTGAAAATAGATTAGTTTTTAATAAAATTAGAAAGACTTATATATTAGTTATAGTTAATTATAGTATGAAAACAACAATACAAATTAATTCAGAAACTCTTGATAAATTGAAAATGTTAAAACATTTTGAGAGACAATCTTATGAAGAGGTTTTAACTAATTTAATAAATCATTATATTGAAGATGATGAACCCTTAACAGAACAAGAGATTAAAGATATAAACATAGGTTTAGAACAAATTAAGAAAGGAGAGACTACTTCTATTGAAGATGTTGCTAAAGAAATGGGAATTGAATTGAGATAAAATGTATTCTATTGAATTTTCTGAAAATTCCAAGAAATTCCTTAAAAAATTAGGTAAATTTCAGGCGGACATAATTGTTAATAAGATTTATTCTATGAGGGAGAATCCTTTTAGAAGTTTGAAAAGATTGCAAGGAGATAAATTATGGAGATTGAGGATTGGAGATTATCGTGCTATTGTTGATGTAATTGTTTCAAGAAAAAAGATTTATATTGTTAGGGTTGGGAAGAGAAGCAAGATTTATAATTAAATTATTCTCATTTGAATTTTTAAAGTTTGTAAAAGTTAATTTTCATTTAAACCTAATTTCTCAATAAATTTCTCTTTATCAAATAAAAAGAACCCCTAGTTCTTTTTGAATCTCCTCAAATTACAGAACAACGATTTCTAATTGCCTCTTCTGAAATCGCGTTTGACAAAGAAATGATTATTCCTCATTTAAACCTAATTTCTCAATAAATTTCTCTTTATCAAAAGGTTCTAAATCTTTATAATTTTGTCCTGTTCCTAAATACAAAATAGGTTTTCCTGTAACATATCCAACACTTAATGCAGTCCCACCTTTTTCATCAATATCTGCTTTACTTAAGATAATTCCATCAATACCTATAGTTTCATTGAATGCTCTAACTTGTTCCAAAACATCATTTCCTGTTGTTGATTCTCCTACAAATAATTTTAAATCAGGTTGACAAATACGGGAGACTTTTCCTATTTCTTGCATTAGATTTTTTGCAGTATGCATTCTTCCTGCTGTATCAATTAAAACACAATCAATTTTGTTTTTTTCTGCATATTTTATTGCATCAAAGCCCACTGAAGCAGGATCGCTTTCATATGAACCCCTGATAACTTTTTTGTTAAGTCTTTTTCCATGTTCTTCTAATTGTTCTATAGAAGCAGCTCTAAAAGTATCTCCTGCAGCTAAAACAGAAGAAATATTTTCTTTTTCTAGAAGTTTTGAAAATTTTGCAATTGAAGTTGTTTTTCCTGTTCCATTAACCCCACAAAATAAAATTATATAGGGTTTATTTTCTGATTTTGATTTGTTTTTTATTTTTTCAATAACATCATAAGGTTCTATTAAAATTTTTTTAATTGTTTCTTTTAAGGTATTATAAATTTCTTCTTCTAGTTCTTTTTTTGAAATTTCTTTTCCAATTATTTTTTCTTTTAAATTTTCAATAATTTTTTCAGTTACTTCTAATGCAACATTGTTTTCTAGGAGAATCATTTCTAAATCTTCTGAATAATTCTCAAAATCAGATTCAGATATTTCTCTTTTAGAAGTTAATTTTTTGAAAAATCCTTTTTTTTCATGTTTTTCTTCAGGTTCTTTAATTATTTCTTCAACAACTTCCTGAATTGATTCTTTTTTTTCTAGTTCTGGAACAGGAGATTTTTCTTTAGCTTCTTTAGGGGATTCTTTTTTTTCTTTAATTTTTTTGGATTTTTTTTCTTCTCGTTTTCTTTCTCTTTCAGCTTTTTTATCAGCTTTTGTTTTTTTGTTTTTAGGAGGTTCTTTTTCTTTCTTTTTTTCTGATTCTTTTTCAGTTTTCTTTTCAGTTTTCTTTTCCTTGGTTTTTTTATCTTCTTTTTTGATTTCCTCTTTTTCTTTTTTTTCAGATTCTTTTTCTTCAGAAACTTTTTCTTTAGTTTTTTCTACTTCTTCAGATTCTTCTGATACTTTCTTAGACCAATTTTTTATTTTATCTCTTAGTTTTTTGAACATCTTTTTTAAAAGAAATACAAGTTTAAATTAGTTTTGTGTCACTACTGATTAAACTATCTAAATTCTTATAAATGAAAGTTGTTTTTTGATAATATGCGTGGTGTATTGGTTGTAATTGATGGAATGGGTGATTTACCTAATAAGCTTTTGAATGATAAGACTCCTTTGGAAGCTGCAGAAACTCCTAATTTAGATTACTTGGCTTCAAGGGGAGAATTGGGTTATATGTACACTGTTGATGAAGGATTTGTTCCTGAATCAGATGAAGCAATTGTTTCTATGTTTGGAAATAAACAGATAGAGAGTACTCGAGGACAATTAGAAGCTATTGGGGCTGGATTGGATTTAACAAGAGGAGATTTGGCTTTAAGAGTTAATTTTGCAACTATTGATTCCTTGGAAGAAGGTAATATTGATGATAGAAGGGTTGGAAGAACTTTGACAACAGATGAGGCTCAAGAATTGGCAAAAGCAATAAATGAGAAAGTTAAAATTTCAAAAGAATTTGAATTTAAATCAACTATTCAGCATAGAGGTGCTCTTGTTTTTAGAGGAGGATTTTCAGATAATATTTCTGGAAATGATAAAACATATTCTAAAGGAAAAGTAGAAGAGTCTCATAAGATAGTCCCATGTAAACCTCAAGATGAGGATATCAATTCAATTTATACTGCTAATTTAGTTAATGAGTTTTTAGATAAAGTTTATGAAGTTTTAGATAGACATCCTATTAATAAAAAAAGAGTTAGAAAAGGACTTCTTCCTGCGAATTATTTGTTAGTTAGGGGTGCAGGAATAGAATCTCCAAAATTAAAACAATATAAAAATTGGGTTTCTTTTCATTATATGCCTTTAGAAATAGGTTTTTCTAAAATGTCTGGAATAAAAAATTATTCTTTTTCTTATCCAAAACTAAAAGGAATAGATGTTTATAACAATTTATGGAAAGGACTGAAAAAAGCGTGTAAGTTTTCAATTAAGAAAATGAAAAAACATATGAAAGATTATGAATATTGCTATATACATATCAAGGAAACTGATTTGCCTGGACATGATAATAAACCTATTGAAAAGAGAGAGATGTTAGAATATATTGATAGGACTCTTTTTAGATTCTTAAAGAAAATTGCTCCTGCAGGAAAATTAAGAGTTGCAGTTACTGCAGATCATTCCACGCCTTGCAAACTTAAAAGCCATTCAGCAGATCCTGTCCCTGTTTTATTGTTTAATAATTCAGTTGCTGAAGATAAAAAATTTAGTGAGAAAGAAGCAAGAGAAGGTAAATTAGGTAAAATAATTGGAAAGGATTTTTTAAAGAAAATTGGATTTGTTAAAAAGTGATTTTTTATCATAGCAATTATTAAAAATACTAGATTCTTTTATGAGATATGATAACATACAATGATATTTACAAAGCAGTTGAAAACAACCCGCTGGTTTTTTTCGATTTTCCTCAAATAAAGGAACGGCGATTTTTAATTGCCTCTAGCAAAATCGCAATGCTGCTTCAAGGAGATTTAAGAAAATGATAACATACAATGATATTTATGAAGCAGCAAGGAAAGAGAGGTATTCTGAGCAGTTACAGAAGATTCCAAAGAATTTTATTTCTGAAATTGCTGATTATTTAAAAGAAAAAAAACAAGTTTCACTTAAAGAAGAAGATGAGTTTTCTGATGAGTTTGTTAAAGTTAAGAAACAATTAGAAAATGCTACAACTATGTTTAAGGAGCTTATGTTAAGAAGAAGAAAAAAACTTTTGAATTTGGTTTTAGTTGCTTCTGAAACTGGAATTTCTAAACAAGATTTTGATAATATGTTGGATGTTGAAAAAGAATTATTTGAAAATATTATGCAAAATGTTGAAGATTCAGATAAAAAAGCAAACAATTTACTTAGTGGCTCTTCTAAACAAGAAGAAGAAAAAAATTCTATGATTGTTTTTAAAGAAGATGTAGGAGAATTTGTGGGTTTTAATGGGGATAAGATGGGACCATTTAAAAAAGGGCAAATAACAAATCTTCCAAAGGAAGTTGCAAAAATTTTTATTGATGATAAAAAAGCAGATAAAATTGAAAAATGAATGATAGAGTTGCCTTAGGAATTTTTGTTTTAGGAATAGGTATTTTGTTGTTTTTACTGCCTATTTTATTTGGTGTTGTTCTTTTTATACTTCCAGGAATTATTATTTTGTTAGGAATAATAATTATCTTAAATAAAAAAGAAGACATTATTGAAGAAAGAAAAGACAAAGAGTAAAATGGTTCTTATATTAGAGGGAATTATAAATGGAGATGGGACTGTTTTAGCAGAAAATGGAAAGAAATACAATCTTCCTGTGAGAGGCATTGATGAATTTGGTTATCCAAAAGTATTAATAGATGCTAGAGAGGTTGGAGGAAAAGGATTTATGTCTAAACAATCTATTGAACCTTATATAGGAAAGAAAGTAATGTTTTGTTGTTACACTGAAAATTTAGAAGGTTTTAATTATACTATTTTAAAAGATAAAAAGTAAAAAGTTTTAAATAAGAGACAGTAATAAATCTAATATGGCTGAGCTAATTATCGCAACTTCTAATGAAATTCCAGGAAAAAAGATTGAAAAGGTTTTAGGACTTGTTAAAGGGAATACTGTTAGGACAAGAAATTTTGGGAGAGATATTGGAGCTGCAATAAAGAATTTTTTTGGAGGAGAAGTTAAGACTTATACTAAGATGACTTCTGATGCAAGAGATGAGGCTCTTAATAGAATGATAAATCAAGCTGTTGAATTGGGAGCAGATGCAATAATAGGAGTAAGATTTGGAACTTCAATGGTTTTACAAGGAGCATCTGAAATGCTTGCTTTTGGAACAGCAATTAAATTAAAGGAGAGTGGGAAAAAATGACTGAAGATAATTGTATTTTTCCAAAATGTCCAAGTTGTAATGAGGGACATCTTTTACCTTTTTCATATAAACAAGATGTTTTTGAAAAATGGAAATGTTCTAAATGTGGACATACTGTGGAAAAAAAGAGATAGTTTATTAGGATAAAATTTATAAAAGGAATTAATTTAAATTTAAGATGGAAGAAATAGAAAATAAAAAAGAAACACAAGAAATTAAGGCAAAAGAGTGTAATTCTTCTTTTACAAAAAAAATAAGAGAAAATCCTTGGATTATTTCCACACTTATTTTAGGTGTTTTTGTTTTAGTAATAATTTCTACTAGTTTTTCTGGAAATGTTACAGGGAATGTAATTTCTGTTGATGATGCTGGTGAAAAATTTAATTCATTTTTAGAAGCACAACAAGTTCCAGGTGCTGAAATTGGAGATGTTTCTTCTGTAGGAAATAATTTATATGTTTCAAATATTTCAGTTCAAGGACAGGTTATCCCTCTTTATTTAACAAAAGATGGAGAATATTTGGTTCAGGGTGCAATACCTATGAGTGAAATTATAGGGGAAACAGAAGAAAACCCTAACACAGATTCTGAAAATTCTAATCAAGATGCATCACAAGATGTTCCTAAATCTGATAAACCTGAAGTAGAATTATTTATTATGACTCATTGTCCTTATGGAACTCAAGCTGAAAAAGGAATTATTCCGGTTTTTGAATTACTAGGAAATGAAATTGATTCAAATATAAACTTTGTCCACTACTTTATGCACGGAGATATAGAAGAAGAAGAAACTTATAGGCAAATTTGTATTAGAGAAGAACAATCTGATAAATATTTAGATTATCTGAAATGCTTTTTAGAAGGAGATGGTAATGCTGATTCTTCTGGATATATTGCTAATGGAAATGATCCTCAAACTTGTATAGAGGAAACAGGAATAGATGAAACTGGTTTGAATGAATGTATTTCAGAAAGAGCTGAAGATTATTATGCTGAAGAATCTGAATTAAGTGAAGGTTATGGTGTTCAAGGAAGTCCTACTTTAGTTATTAATGGTAAACAAGTTTCAAGCTCAAGAAGTCCTTCAGCTTATTTAGAAACTATTTGTAACTCATTTAATGAAGCTCCTGAATTATGCCAAGAAGAGCTTTCTTCTGCATCACCAAGCCCTGGTTTTGGTTGGAGTGGAACAGGAAGTTCAACTACTGCTGAATGTTAATTAAATTAATTTTTTAATTTTATTTTTAAAAAGGTTTTTATATAAATTGGTTCTTTAATTATTTTTAATTAAATTAAGAATTTTTTATTTTATCGACGATAGAATTCTTTTTTTACTGTTTCCATTTAAAAAGATTTTGTCATAATTAATAGGTTAAAACCAAGCTTTAAAAAGGGGTTAAAATTTTTTTATATATGAAATCTTTTCAGATAAGTGTTGAAGAAGGAGCACATGAAAGTGTTAGCTTTGACTATGATAAGGGTTCTTTTAATAGCCCTAAAAAAATAAAAAAAAGTTCTTCAAAAAAACCTATAAGGGTTTTTGTAGATGGTTCTTTTTATAGGTGTGTCTTTAATGTAGATGAGCTTAAGGAAACTTTAAGCAATTTCATTGAAGAAGAAATGAGTAAAAGGTAAAATTTCTTAATCTTTTTTCTTTTTATTTTTTAATTATTTAGCTTTGCTTTTTTATTCTAGTAGATAATCTTTTTCTTCTTCAGTTAGTTTTAATTCTGTTGCAATGTTGGGATTAGAATTAATTATTTTTTTTATTAAGGGAAACTCATTCATTGCTCTTTTTCTGCTTATGTGGCATTTTTCTGCATATTTTTCAGATATTGATTTCTTTTTGAATGTTTTTTGATTATTCATCCAGATTTTCAAAATTCTTGTGGGTTTTTGATAATTCGTAAACCCTGTTTTAGGTTTTTCTTTTATTGATGCAATTCCATAACTTAGGAATATATTTTCATAAACTAAAAATCTCCAGTATTGTTGCTTGTAAATTCTTCCCCTAAAAACATCTGCCTTACTTATCATTTCATATGCTTTTTCAAGTTCTTTTCCTTGATACTCTTTAGGAATATTTTTTTCTACCCAGAGTATAATTTCATCTAAAGACATATTTACAGAATCATATATTTTTAATATTTTTTTGTTTGCTTCTCCTTGGAATACTCTTTTTAATGCATTAAAAATATTGCTTTCTTTATTTCTTTCTTCAAAGTCTATGGAAGAAGGATCTTTTAATTTTGAGATTGTTTGTAAGTCATTTAGAGCTGCTCTTAAATCCCCTCTTGCTTTTGCAGCTATTTTTGTGAGGATATTATTATTAACAAATTTCTTTTCTTTTCTTAATACATCTATTAAAACTTCTTTTATTGTTCTATAATCTATTTCATTTAACTGCATAAGAAGAGCTTGTTTTCTTATAGATTTTAATTTTTTATTATAAGCATCATTTGCTGTTAAAATTATTGGATATGGGCTTTCCTCAATTAATTTTGATAATTCTTGTGCTCCTCCCCTATCAACTCCAAAAATCCCATCAACTTCATCTATTAGAATTATTTTTTGTTTTTCTACTAATGATTTTTGTTTTATTGCTGGAGATAATTTTTCTTGAAGTCTTTTTTTGTCTCTGAAATCTGAAGCATTTAATTCAAATAATTCAGAAGAAAATTCTTTTGCAGTTGAATATGCTAGAGTAGTTTTTCCTGTTCCTGGAGGCCCATGTAACAATATTGCTTTTTTTTCAGGAAAACTTCTTAAAAAACTTTTAATTTTCCAAATAGTATTAGATTGTCCTTTAATTTCTTCAAAAGATTTTGGTCTATATTTTTCAATCCACGGACTCATTTTATCAAAATAGCTTTAATTGCATTGCATCAATTCCTTTTGATTTTTCAAAAAGATTATTCTTTTTTGCAAAAAGCACATATTTAAGTGAGTTATTTTTTAGGGATTCTTTTCCATGATATTTGTATTTTCTTTTACTTTCTTCTTCAAGGTATTTTAATGTAATCCCTCTTGCACATATATTTCTATTATTAAATGTCATATCAAAATCACAAGACTTGCAGTTTTTTGTCTTGTATTTTATTTCCCCATATCCTTGATTTTTTCTTTTCATTGAAGCCATTTTAATTAATTTTACTTTAATTTAAAATTATGTGTTTAATATTTACTTTTTATCTATCTCTTTTAAGATTTTGAATATTATAAGATTATTTTATTTCCCCATACCTGCTGAAACAAAACCAGCTAATAAGGCTTCTAATTGGATATATGGGTCAGAACCTTCTACAATTCTAAATTCTGTTTCTCCTGTTTTTTCTGTTAATTTGACTTTTATGTGGGGTTCAATTTGAAGTTCCCATATTTCTTTTTGAATGGTTTTTATAATATCTTGAGCAGAAATACTTTGTTGTAGCATAATATCAAGTAATTTTTTTCTTGCTTCTTCAAAATTCCCTGATAGGGCATAATCTAAAGCAATCCTTAATTCTTTTGGTTTTGTGTCTGCAATTACAGTTGAAACTAAGTCTGGAGTTATAGAGGGAGAAATAGCTGCTGTTGATTGAATGATGTTTACTGCTTTTCTACAGTCTCCTTCACTACTCTCATAAATCATGTTTATTGATTCAGGAGTTATTGTAAGATTTTCTTCTTCTACAATTCTGATTAAATGCTTTTCAATGTCTTTTTTTTCAAGAGGTTTAAATCTAAATAAAGCACATCTTGATTGAATGGGGTCTATTATTTTGCTCGAATAATTACATGAGAGTATGAATCTACAGCTTGCAGAATAGTTTTCCATAGTTCTTCTCAATGCTTGTTGAGCTTCTGGTGTTAAAGCATCTGCTTCATCTAAAAAGATAACCTTAAAGGACACTTTTCCTAATGATTTTGTTCTTGCAAAGTCTTTTACTTTTTCTCTTACAACGCTAATTCCTCTTTCATCAGAGGCATTTAACTCAAGGTAATTTTCTTTCCAATTCTCTCCAAAAAGTTCTTTTACAACAATTAAAGCTAAAGTAGATTTTCCAGTTCCTGCAGGACCTGCAAATAATAAATGGGGGATGTTCATTGAATTAGTCAAAGAAGAAATTCTTTTTATTGTATCTTCTTGCCCTGCAATTTCAGAGAATTTTGTTGGACGATATTTTTCAGTCCATATTTCACTTGTCATGTAAAAGTATGGCTTGAATTCCTTTTAAATATTTTCATTCACTTGAACATAAATCAAATTAATTATTTAGAACTATTTGCTTCTAGCTTTTTGCATTTTACGCTTGTGTTTAGCCTTTTTAAGCTTCTTTCTTTGCCATTTCCATCTCATTTGGCCTTCTTTTTTCCATCTTCTTGAACTTCTTTTCATAGGAAAAGATAAAGATTTTAATTTAAAAAGATTTGGGTTTGTTTGTTTTTGTCTGAAATTATTTTTTATTTTGATTTAGGCTTTTTTATATCTCCCTTTAAACTCCCATATCGAAGAGACTTTTCTTATTTTTTTATGAATAATCAATAAATTTTAGAAAAATTTAAGTTTTGGACAATTCTGGTTAGTTATTCTTTTCTGCTAATCCCATTAATTTTGTGAAATTTGATTGCATTGTCTACAAAACTTTCAATTTTTTGTTCATGACTTACAATTATTAATTGTCCTATATTTAATTCTTCTAAGACATTCCTCATTTTATCTAACTGAGTTTCACTAAAACCATCTGTAGGCTCATCTAAAATAACAAAATCTTTTGTTTTTATCTTACTTAAAAGAGAATTTAATACTTGGTTTAATGAAAGTCTATATGCAAGGGCTATTGCTGTTCTTTCTCCTCCCGAAAGGTATTGGTATTCTATTTCATAATCTTTTTGCTCAATTATGGGAGTAAATTTTTCATCAATTCTTATGTTAAAGGTTTCTGGAACTAACATTGCAAACCATTCTGAAAATAGTTTAGAAAATTCTCTCCTTAATTTTGTCATAACGTTGTTTTCTACATTTGAAATTGCAGGTAAGAATTTTTTGGAAATCCAATCCTCTAAATCACTGAGGTGATTATGTTCTTTTTTAATTTCTTCTCTTTTCTTATATTTTTCTTTTAATTCTTCAATTTGATTTTTGAAAACAGAAACTTCCTTTTTTAATTCTGCTAATTTTATTTCTGTATTTCTTTCTTCTTTTGATTTTTCTTGAAATTTTTGTTTTATCATTTCAAAAAATGATTCATATTTTTTTAAATCTAATAAACTAGATTTTAATGTATCTAATTGGTTTTTTAACATTTCAATATCTTTTTCGAGAGATTGATTGTGTTTTTCTATTTCATTCAAATTGTTTTTTTTCTCTTCTAAACCTTGAATTTTGAATTTTAGAATATTTAGGTCTTGTATTTTATTTTCGATTTCTTGTTGAGTTTTGTTTCTTTCTTCAACTTTTTTTTCAATTTCATTTTTTTTGTGAATAAGTTTTTCTATTGTTTTTGAATTTTCTTGAATATTTGAGTTCATTTTTTTTAGAACATTGTTTTTGTAATCCCAATTAACATTTTGCAAACAAGTAGGACAAACTTCTATTTGTTTTAATTTTTCTTTAATTTTTTCATTTTCATTGCTTTTTAAATTCAAGGAATTAATTCTAGTAGATATTTCTAAATTTTCTTTAGAAAAAGTTTCTTTTTCTTTTTTAATTTCTTCTATCTCTTTTTTTAGTTGATTTATTTTTTCTTCATTAAATTCAATTTTATTCAATTCTTTGATTTGATTTTCAATTTGTTGTTTTTTTCTTGAATTTTCAAAGATATAATCTTTCTTGTTTGAAATCATTAAGTTAGTTTTTTCAATTTCTTGTTGGGTTTTGTTTTTCTCATCAATCTTTTTTTCTATTTCTTGTTTTTCTTTTTCAGCTTCTTTTGTTATTTGTTTTTTCTCTTCTAATTCAATTTCAGATTTTTTTGTTTCTTGATTTTTTTCTTCTAATCTTCTTTCTTTTTCTTCAATTTCCTTTTTTTCTGCTTCAATATTTGAGATTAATGCTTCTTTAACCCTTTTTTCATTTCTTATTTTGGATATTACTATTGAAGTATTTTCTATGATTTTCTTATATTTATCAATTCCAAAAATGTGTCTCAGAGTATTAATTCTTGATTCTGGATCTTGTAATATAATTTGTTTCATTTCTTCTTGAGGAGTATATACTGTGAATTTGTATAATAGATTTTGTTTTTTAGAGAATTCTGAGGGATATTGTAAAATCTCTAAGACTTTGTTTTTGAGTTCTGTTACAGAAGTTTCGATTTTTTCTCCATTAATTGTTATTGCACAATAATCTTGGGAAATTGTTTTATTTTTTTTTAAAGTTCTTTTTATTTTTATGTCTTTTTCATCAATTTCAAATTCCACTTCAACACTACCTTCTTTTTCACCGTTTTTTAAGATCGAAGCTCCTTTTTGCCCTGGCTGTAATCCAAATAATCCAAATTCAATTCCAAGGAGTATTGATGTTTTTCCAGAGCCAATATCCCCATATAATAAGATGGAACCTTCAGGAAATTCTATTTCTTCTTCATCATAACTTCTTATGTTGTTTAATTTTATTCTTTTTAATTTCATTTTAAAATTCTAAAATTTTTTTTGCTTCTTCAATCAATCTTTTATTAAAAATATCTGTTTTTTCATCTTCTTGTTTTTCAATTGAGAGTATGTCCATTAAAGAAGGAATTAATTTGTTGAAATTTGAGGGATTTTCTTTTGAATATTGTTCAATTGTTTCTTTTTCAATATTTTTTTCATCTTTTATTTCAATGTTTGTGTCATATTCTTTGGTGTTCAAATCATGAGAATTTTTTAACATAAAGTAAGCTCCATTATTTTTTATGAATTCTTCAATTTGTTGAAATTTTATGTCTGAATTTTTTCCTTTTTCTAATTCCCCCTTTACTTTTAATAAAACTACTTTATCTTCAAGGTTTTTTTCATTTAGTTTTGAGATTATTTCTTCTGTTCCAGTTATTCCATTTGTTATTTCTATTTCTAAATATTCTATTTGTTTGGTAGGAATTTTTATACTTTCAATTTGCTGATTTGAATTGGTGTCTACAATACAAAAGCTTCCCTGTTTTAAATCTCTTAATTCTTGAAAATTGTTTGGAAAAAGAGGTCCGGGATAAACAAATTGATTGTTTATTGAAATTGTGTGTATATGTCCTAAGGCATAATAATCTGCTTTTGGAAGTTCTTTTATTTCTAAATAATCTATTGGGAGATTTTTTACAACATGTTCCATTGTAGTATGTAACATAAATATTTTGAACATTCCTGGAGCTTCATTTAGTTTCACTTTTCTTAATTCTTGAACTTCTAAACCTGATTTTTTTCCTGGATAACCATAGATTGCAATATTATTATGGATTATTGGATTTAGGTAGGTTATTTCTTCTTTTTTTTCTGGCTGAAAGGTGTTTTTACAAAAACCAGCTTTTTCTAATACATCTAAAAAAGTTTTTCCTGAAACAGAATAATCATGAGATCCTGCTATTATGAAAGTAGGAATTCCTGCTTTGTATATTTTTTTAAATTGAGCAAATGTTTCTTTTAATATTTCTATTGAAGGGTATGCAGAATCAAATAGATCTCCTGAGAATAGTATGAAATCCAATTTAGAATTTATACAAGTGTCTACAGTTTTTTTGAAAGATTCAAAGTTTAATTTTTGCATTGGCTCTTGTTTCCAGCCACCTAGATGAACGTCTGCAATATGTGCGAATTTAACCATTTTAATTTAAAACATCCTTAGAGTTTTTAAGTATAATTGTAGTTTAATGAGAATTTTTTTCTTTTAAATATTCTTTAATTGTTTCTATAAATTTTTCTCCAAAATTTTTTAATTTTGTTTCTCCCACTCCCTTAATCCTTGAAAATTCTTCATCTGTTTTTGGAAATTTCTGGGACATTTCAATAAGAGAGACATCCCCAAAAATTACAAAAGGAGGCACTAATTTTTGATCTGCAATTATTTTTCTTAAGTTTTTTAATTTTTTAAATAATTCTTCATCATATTTTTTTTCTGATTTTTTGAAAACATCTTCTTTTTCTTTTGATTTTTGTATTTCTATTTTTTCTGGATCATCTAAAAATCTTTTTCCTTTGAAAGTTAGTGAAAGTTTTGGGAATTCACCTTGGCTTTGTTTTATATATTCTTTTTCAATGAGTTTTATGATAATTTCTTTTAAGGTTTCTTTATCTTTTTCATTTTCAATTCCAAAAACAAAAAGGTTTTTGTGCCATGGTTTGGCTTCTGTACTTCCTTTTAAAACTTTAATTATGTAATTTGTTCCAAAAAAATTGTTTGTTAAATCAATACACGAAATTATGTTTTTTGCTGTTTCAGTAACATCTAAACTTTTGTTTTCTGTTAAACAAATATCACAAGAGGTACAATTTTCTTTTTCAGGTATTTCTCAAAAGT
>CAZGCP010000001.1:0-33580 GCA_964524525.1 Candidatus Woesearchaeota archaeon | reverse complement strand
GTTAAATTCAATTTTTTCTCCCTCACACATTTGATTATAGGCGGGAATAATAAACATTTTATTTCCTACTTTTATTTGAGCAAGAGGGGCAGAGTGGGCTTGGGAATTAAATAATTTGATGACTTCGCCTTTTCCTTCAATTGTAGGAAGGAATCTAATTTGATATTTATATGATTTTTTTCTTACTCTATAAGTTGAAGTTCCTCTTCCACGTCTTTGTTGAATTATTCTTTTTCCCATTTTACATTAATCCTAATTTAGTTGCCAAATCAATAGCCAAATTATTTGGATTTAATTTGACATAAGCATATTTTTTATTTCCAATGACTTTTATTCTTATTTTTTCAACTTTTACTTCAAATAATTCTTCAATTTCTTTTTTTATTTCTGGTTTTGTTTTATTTATTCCTACTTCAAATGTTAAAACATTTTCTGTTTCAATTTTCATTACAGCTTTTTCAGTTGATACTGGTTTCATTTTTTATTTTCCTTTGTTTTTAATTTTTCATTTAAATCTTTAATTGCTTTTTCAGTATAAATTGTTAATCTTCCTAATCCTCCTTCAGCTAAATCCATAATCCCTAGGTTTTTTGTTTTTCTAACTTCAAACATTTTTGTTTTTAATTCTTCCTCATTTCCAGTAACTAAAAGCATTCCTGCAGATACCTTGTATTTTCTTCCTCTCATTTTTCCTTTTCCAGATCTTATTTTTTTCTTTTTTACAGCAATATTGTATAAATCCTCTCCAAGAATTTGTTTTAATCCTTTTAAGATCTCTTTGATTTTTGTTTTTTCTGAAAGAGAGATAATTAAAGGTATTTTTTTATCTAATTTATTCAAGGAAGAGTATTTTTTTAATACATATTTTTCATTTGATGTTGCTGATAATGCAGATTCAAATGCAATTTTTAATTCTTTTTTATTTATTTTTGGAAAATTGGTCATAGAAATTGTTTTTGGAGGATGAGCTCTTCTACCTCCTTTGGTATTTGGAACTACTGCACCTTCCCAATGGAATTGAGACCCCCTTCTCATCATTATCTTTCTAGGAATTCTTGACATTCCCCTTCCATATTGACTTTTCCAAACTTTTCTTCTGTGGATTTGTTGTCCTTGAGCAGAATATTGTCTTCCTGCAACAAGGCTTGGAGAGTAAGGTTGCATTGTTTTTTTTGCTTCAATTATTTTAGCAACAATATCTTCTCTAACTTTTTTTTCAAATACTTTAGGTAAATCTATATTTCCTTTTTCTTTTCCTTGTAAATCTAAAATTTTTGATTTCATTTTATAATTCCTCCAAATTCATAGCTTTTCTTTTTTTGGAATTTACTTTCCCTCATTGGAGAAGTCATTAAAATTTGTCTTTTTGAAGGTCCTTGAACACTTCCAGAAACAATTAGGTAATCTGTTTTAATATTTCCGTAATTTTTGATTCCTTCTAAACTTTCTTTTAGGTTTTCAGATTTTCCTAAGGAAAGTATTTTTTGATTATAATGAACTCTTGTAAATAATCCTAATTGCCCTGCCATTGGAACTCTGAATGTAACACGAGCAGGGTGCCACGGACCAATTGAACCTGGCCTTCTTCTACCCTTTTCAGATTTTCTAACTTTTAATTGGATACCAAATCTTCTAACAGGACCTTGAGTTCCTTTTCCTTTAGTCAACCCTCTAACATCAAGTAATTGCCCTTCTTCAAAAACATCATATATAGAAAATTCTTTTCCTAAATTTTCTTTAACCCAGTTTAATTTTTCTTCTACATTATTTCCAACAATTCCAATTTCAGATAAATCAGGTTTCTTTTTCAATCCGGTTTTCTTAACTTGAGTATAAACAATAATACTTACATCATCATATTCTTCAGGCTTAATATCCTCAAGCTTTCCAGAAGTATTTTTTGGAAGTTTCAATTTCCTTTTTAATTCTTTTTCAAGATTTGTGTTTAATATGTCTAAAACAACTTGTTTGTTTTTATGTAATCTAACTGAAAAAATCTTTAATTTAGGACACTCAAGAATTGTAGCAGGTATTGGAATATCTTTTCCTTTAGTTCTTGAATCAGGAGTATTATCTTTTACTTTAACAGAAGTCATTCCAGCTTTATAACAAATAAATCCTTTGAGGTTTTTTCCAGAACTAATAGCATTCCAGTTTACACTAGGTAAAATCTTTTTAGCCCTTTTTCTGGGCCAAAATTGTAAACTTCCTTTTCTTGGCGATCTTCTTTTTGGCATTTCCTATTATTATATTTTCAAATACGGAGAATTTCATTTTATTTGTTCCCTGGAATAAAATTAATGAGAAAATGAGGGTTTTTAAAGGTTGTTGTTAAATCTAAGCTTTCAATTCAATTTCTTTTTCTTCAACAGAATCATCTATTTCAGCTTTTCTTATAAGTTGCCCCATTCTTTTAGCATCTTCTCTCATTTTTTTGAAATCTCCTGATTTTTTTGCTTCTTCAGGTATTTCAAGTTTTTCAATTATGTATTTGTGAGCAATTTCTGCCTTTTTGAAATCAGGATTTTCAAATACAAATTCTTTAGCAATTTCTTTGTCAGTTGTTTTTAATGAACAAAAATCTACTTTTGGTTTGTCATCTCCCTTTGAACCAGGTTTTCCAGATTTTGGAGCTTTGGGTTTTATTTTTAAAATATCTCCATCAGGAGTAGAAAAACTCAAAGCAAAAAAATTCTTTGGAAACTTATCTAATAAATTTATTATTTCCTCTCCTGACATTTCTTTATCAATTAAATATCTTTTAACTCCTTGAAACTGTTTTACTTCCTTATAATCTAAATCTTCCTTTAAATCAAGTGTAGACACAATCGCTCCAGTAACTTTTGTTTTTTCATTTCCTAATTTTTTAGACATTGTCCTTACAAGTTCATTTGCAAATTCAGAAGAAGTTTTAATTGTATATTTTCCATTAGAATTTTTAGCTTCAATCATTGCTTTATTCTTGAATTCTCCTTTAGAAAATTTTTGAAATTGCAAATGCACAGACTCATCAAAATTCTTATCAACAATTTTTTTTATGAAATTCATAATATGTTTACATTAGTTTAGTTTATAAATTTTTTTCAAACAAACCTTTATAAATTTAAGATTCTCTTTATTTAAAAGAGGGAAAAATGGAACAAGATATTTATAGAAAAGTAATGGTTTCAATATTATTAGTAGTATTGATTGTTTTGTCTTTCTTTTTATTAGAACCGATTTTAATGTCTATAATTGCAGGTATTTTATTAGCATTTATTTTTTCACCTATTTTTATTTGGACAAGAAAAAAATTAAAATCCAAAAATTGGGCAGCTTTTTTAATGTGTTTAATTTTAATAGTTTTAATTGTAATTCCTATTTGGTATCTTACCCCTGTAATTATTAATCAATCTATTAAGGTTTACACTGCTTCTCAACAAGCAGATTACATAACTCCCATAAAAACTTTGCTTCCAGGATTTTTTTCTTCAGAACATTTGTCCACTGAAATGGCCTCGGTAATTCACTCTTTTGTTACTAAAACAACTAATTCTCTAATGAATTCTTTTACAAGCTTAATTATGAATTTTCCCACGCTTTTTTTACAATTTTTAGTTGTTCTTTTTACTTTCTTTTTTGCTTTGAGAGATGGGAGATTATTGCTTGAATATATTCAAAACTTATTGCCTTTTCCAGAAAAAACTAAAAATAAACTTTTTAAATCATCTAAAGACATAACTTTGTCTGTTCTTTATGGACAAGTTCTTTTAGGTATTGTACAAGGTTTAGTTGTTGGTATGGGATTTTTTATTTTTGGAGTTCCAAACGCATTACTTTTAACATTAGTTGCTTCTCTTGCAGGTATATTTCCTATTATCGGAACTACTTTGGTTTGGGCTCCTGTGACTATTTATTTCTTAATTCAGGGGAATGCAATAGCAACTATAGGGATACTTATTTTTGGAATTTTTTCTGCTTTAATAGAAAATATGCTTAAACCTCTTTTTATATCTAAGAGAACTCAATTAAATTCTTCAATAATTTTAATTGGAATGATTGGGGGACTTTTAATGTTTGGGATTTTGGGGGTAATTTTAGGTCCACTTATTTTAGCATATCTTCTTATTGTGTTGGAATTATATAAAAACAAAAAATCTCCAGATGTTTTTATACAAAAAAACTAATTAAAATGGATTTAAAAGTAAGAGATTTAAAATGGCATGCAGGGGCTCCTGTTGCAATGATTAGTGAGGGAACTGCAAAAAAATTAGGAGTAAGAAAAAAAGATAGAATCGAAATAAAAACTTCTACAAAGGAAATTGTTACAGTTGTAGATACTGTTGGAAAATTGCTTAAGGATAATGAAATAGCAGTTTCAGAAGAAATAAAACACAAATTAAAGTTAAATAAAAATCAAAAAGTTGATATAAATCTTGCATCTTCTCCAAAAAGTTTGGAGTGGATAAAGAAAAAACTTCAAGGACATCATCTTTCTAGAAGAGAAATAAAAGAGATTATGCAGGACATTGTTAAAAATTCTTTATCAGAACCAGAGATAGCTGTTTTTGTTTCTGGAATGTATCAACACGGAATGAATATAAAAGAAACAGAATATCTTATAGAAGGAATAATTGAAACAGGAAACAAGTTAAATTTAAAAGATAAAATAATAGCAGATAAACATTCTATTGGAGGAATTCCAGGAAGAGTAACCCCCTTAGTTGTTTCAATATGTGCTTCAGCTGGATTAACTATTCCAAAAACCTCTTCAAGAGCAATAACTTCTCCTTCTGGAACTGTGGATGCAATGGAAACTCTTTGTGAAGTAGAATTTTGTCCAAAAGAAGTTGAAAAAATAGTAAAGAAAACAAAAGGATGTGTTGTTTGGGGTGGGGGTTTGGAAATGGTTCCTGCAGATAGTAAGATTATTCAGGTTGAAAAATTATTGGGAATAGATCCTGAAGCACAACTTTTAGCTTCTATAATGTCAAAAAAATTAGCTTCAGGAAGTAATCACATAGTAATACATTTGCCTTATGGAAAATATGCAAAAGTAGATAAGAAAAAAGCAGAAAGATTAAAAATAAAATTTGAAAAACTTGCAAAAAAATTTAATCTTAAAATGAAATGCATTCTTTCTTTTAACAAAGGACCCTATGGGAGTGGTGTGGGACCTGTTTTAGAAATGATAGATGTGATAAAAGTTCTTAACCCAAAAAATCAAGGCCCAAGAGAATTAAAAAGAAAAGCTGTGGAACTTTCAGGAGAAATTTTAGAGTTAACAAATAATGTAAAAAAAGGAAAAGGAAAAGAAAAATCTTTAGAAATACTTAATTCAGGAAAAGCCTTTGAAAAATTTAAAGAAATTATAAAAGCACAAAAAGGAGATACTAATTTTAATAAATTAAAACCTGCAAAATATAAAAAAGACATTATTTCAAAAATTTCTTTTGAAATAAAAGAAATAAATACAAAAAAAATAAATTATCTTGCTAGAATTTCTGGGTGTCCTGTAGATAAAAAATCTGGATTGTATTTATATTTTCACGAAGGAGAGAAAGTAAAAAAAGGAGAAAAAATCATGACAATTTATTCAGAATCTAAAAAAAGATTGAAAGAAGCAGAGGATTATTATAAAAGACATAAAGAAATTTTTGTAAAATAGTAAGATTTTTAACTGCATTTTATTCTTATATTTTAGTTAATTAAGCCTCCGTCGCATAATGGTATTGCACTCGGCTTGAGACCGAGGCCCTCCGGGGCATCCCCGTTCGATTCGGGGCGGGGGCGTTTTCTTAAAAAAATTTGGGAAATCGAACAAGGTTTGTTTTGAATTTCCTTTTCAAGCACAGAGAAATACGAAACAAGTTGAACGAATGAAATGAGTGAGGCTCGATTCGGGGCGGGGGCGTTTTCTTTAAAAAATTGATAATTAATAAAGGAAATTTTGACAACATTTATATAATTTAATTTTGTTTTTTTATTGATGAATAAAAAAGAGAACCATAAAAAATTAAGAAAATTTTTACCTTTGATCATAATTTTACTTTTTGTTTGTTCATGGATGTTTTATTCTTTTTATAATGAAGGTTTAATACATAATTTATTTCATCTCTCTCCTTCAGATATTCAGGAATTTTTAAGTTCATTAGGTTTTTTTGCAGGTTTTATATTTATATTATTGGTTGTTTTAGAAGTAATTATAGCTCCATTAATCCCTTTAGTTTTATATGTTGCAGGAGGACTTGTTTTTGGGCCTTTTTTAGGAGGAATATTGGTTTTAATAGGTAACTTGATTGGAGCATATATTGTTTTTAAATTAGTTAAAAAGTATGGAAGGTCTTATGTTGAAAAAAATGTAAGTAAAAATAAATTAAAAAAATTTGATAAATTTTCTCATAAACATGGGGCTTTTTCCTTATTTCTATTAAGAGTAAATCCAATAACTTCTACAGATATTTTTAGTTATTTATATGGTTTAACAAATATCTCTTTAAAGAAATTTTTATTAGCAACAGGTTTAGGAATTGCTCCTTTAATTTTCATACAATCTTATTTAGGAGTAAAACTTTTGGAAACTAATACAGTATTTTTCCCTATTTTGATTATATTAACAATTATATTTATTTCATTAATTGTTTATTTATTTTTGAAAGAAGTTTTTTTTAATAAAAAAAATTTAAAAAAAATAGAAGAAGGAACTGAGAAATTTTATTCAGGACTCGAAGGTATTTAATTATTTTTTTCCATTTCTTCAAAAGCTTCCAACACTCTTGAATCAGGACTTAATATTTCAACATAGTCTTTTTCTGATCTTAATCCTCTATAAATTTTTTGATAAACTTCTCTCTTTGCTTTGTCTTTATAAAATTTCCAATATTGTAATGGTTTTGTTTTGTTAAGAATCTTCCAAAATGGATCTTTTACATCAGGATTAGGATATTTTGTAAAAACAACACTATTGCATTCTTCCCCAGGAAAATCTATTCCTCGAGAATCTCTTGTTGTAAAAAGAACATCAAATTCTCCTGATTTGAATTCATTTACTCTTTCCCCTGTTTTATCTTCAAATTGAAGTTCTTTTAATTTTCTTTTATCAATAAGATTCTTTAAATTTAGTTTTTCTATTTCATAATCAGAAGGCAAATCATTAAATCCATTAATATGAACTAAACAAGGTTTTTTACCCGACTCAACACAATTATCCAAATTTTTTAGATACTCTTCTCTATTTATTGTACCATTAAAAAAATTTGAATATTTGCAATTTTTTTCATTTCCTAATCTTTTTATTTTTATAATTCCTTGATGTTTTGTTTCTGCTTCTATTATTTTAAAATTTTCAATCCCAAACATTTCTTTTAATACTTCTCTAGAATGTAATGTGCCTGACATCAGAATAAGAATTTTATTTTTGTTTAACAAATTAGAAAATTTTTTAGAAAGATTTATTGTGACAATATTTGCAATAAGGCTTTCATTTTTTTCTTCAAAAATTATAAATGTTTCACTAAAAAATTCTTTGAACATTTTAGCAATATTTTCAATTTCAAAAATATAGCTTTCTTCATCAACATTTTTTAATAATTTTTCATCTTCAAGAAGGATTTTAAACAAGTCATAAATCCCGGTTTCTTTTAATCTTAATATTTTTGAATTTTCTATGGATTCTTTTACTTTTTTATCTTTTTTCAAATGAATTAAAATCTCTTGCATTTCTTTAACTTTTTCAATATTAATATCTTCCAGATAAAGGGGATTTAAAGAATTCAAGAACCTATCAAGATTTATTTTTTTTATATTAGAGAAACTATCTAAAAATTCATCACACTCATCTATTATTTCTATTTCTGTAGAAGGTTTTCTATTCATTAAAGATTCTAATTGATATTTTAGAGAATTAAAAACAATAACATCAGAGCTTATATATGATTGGAATTGCTCATAAAATTCGCATCCAGATTTTCTTTTATAATAATTATAAATGATATTATTTAGCCCATAATATTTTTTCTTTTCTGCTTCAAGATTTATTTCATATTCTTCTGGAAAAACAGGGGACCAATAAGGACAAACAGGTGCAATAGACATTCTTTTAATATCAGAAATTTTTTCAAAATTTTTTATATTGACTTTTTTATTTTGTTTTAAATATTCCCTTATCTTGCCAATGTTTTTTTCTTTTATTTCTATTTTACAAGGAAGTTTATTATTATCTGCAGAAGAATCCTCTGAAATTTCTTTTTTAATTGAATTTCTCTTTTTTGAAAAAACATCAAGCAAACTTGTGTTTTTTTCTTGTTTTGAATTTGAAAAAAATTCTTTATTATCTTCGAGAAATTTACATTTATGGTTTTTTCTTCCTGTTATAACTGAAATTTTTAATTTTTCTTTGTTTTCTTTTAAAATGTATTTTTCATCTTCATAGTCTTTTTTGTATTGTTGTTGTAAATTTTTTCCAGGAACCACAATAGATGTTTTTCCTATTTCTTTAGCAAGATTTAAAGCAATAGCACTTTTTCCAGTGCCACATTTTCCATGGATAAAAATTACTCTTTCACCTTTTTCAATTTCTTTCAAAATTTCTTCAACAACATCTTTCTGTGTCTTTCCGTTTGAAAATTTTAATGGTTCAAGAAATTCTCCTTTTTTGTATAAATTCCATTCCATAGATAAAGAAAAAATTAAATGATGTTATAAAGATTTTGTTATTGCATTAAAAACCAAAAGAATCCCATAATTAAACCAAATAAGAACAAAGAAATTCCTAAGTTTGAGTTAGTCGGTGTGAAGAGTATTGAAACAAAGGAAATTCCTGAAACATTTCTTAGAATATTTTCTTTTCCCATTTTATAGTTCTAACTAGGAATATGAAAGGCTTGCCTGTTTAAAAAATTCAAAATAAAAATTATCCAAACAGAGCAGACAAGCCATCAGCTGCAGCTTCTTCTTTTTCTTCTTTTGGTTTTTCTTCTGCTTTCTTTTCAGCACCCTCAGAACTTCCACTTGAGGCAGCAGGAGCAGCAGAAACCATGCTTGCTGATTCTAGTTCTTTGTCTATATCAACATCTTTTAAGCTTGTTATAAGAGACTTTATCTGTCCCTCATCAGCTTCTAGACCAGCAGCTGCAACAACTTTCTTTAAGTTTTCTTCATTAACTTCTTGTCCTGCTTTATGCAGTAACAATGCAGCGTATATGTTTTCCATTTTATTTTAGTTCCTCCGATTTATTTTGGAGAGTTTGATTATCCAAATAATGCAGATAGTCCTTCACCAGCATTAGCCTCTGATTCCTCTTGTTTAGTTTCTTTGGATTCTTCTTCTTTAGGTTCTTCAGTTGGAGTTTCTGCAACTGGTTCAGGTTCTCCTGTAATAATTCTATTTATTTTATTAGCATGAGCTCCTGCTTTTTGAATCATAATTTTCATTGTTTCACTTGTAATATACCCAATTTCTAATGCAAAAGGGATTGCCTTTGAATAAGCTTGTTTTAATTGTTCTAAATATCCTTCAGTATCAATTTTTATTTCTCCAAAATATTTTTTTTCTTCAGTATCAAAAGCTCCCAGAGGAGTAAATCCAATTGAAAAAGGTTTAATATCTAATTTACCTAAAACATCTGCAACTGCAGGTTTAATTTCTTCCCCTCCTTTTACAACTACTTTTGATTCTTGAATAGTTAGTTTACCTTTATCTACTTTAACTTGTAAGCCTACTGCTCCCAGCTCACTTATTGCAGGTCCTGGAGGTAAGTCTGTTGGACCTTCTTGAATTTCAATATCTTCTGGAGCTTCTTGTCCTGCTTTTGCTTTTGCTGGACTTTTTGTTTTTGATAATTCTGAAGCAAGATCAAATGCATCTTCATTTGAAAATAAAATAGCAAAACTTTCATCAATATTCTCTTCTAATTTTTTAATCTCTTTTCTTCCAGATTCTTCTATTGCTCTATTAATTAAACTCTTTTTAGGAACTTTTACTACTGCCTTTCCTCTCAATTTCTTTGCAATTTCTTGAAATTTTGAAGCAGGAATATTTCTTATAGAAACAACCAAAATTGTTTTATTTTTTTTAATTAAATCTTTTAAATCTTCAACTAGCTTTACTTTCTTTTTTGGAATTTTTTTTGTTCTTAAACTCATTTTAAACTTTTATTTTTTCAGGTTTACTCATAGTGAATTTTATTTCAATATTCTTTATGTTTTCTTTTTGTTTTGGAAGTTCATTTATTAGTTTATTATAGAGAGTCATGATATTTTCAATCAATTCCTTATCTTTAGAATCTTCTTTCCCAATAATTAGTTTTATGCTTGCTTCTTTTGTTCTTATTCTAACACTATTATTTAATTTATTAACTAATTCTTGAATCTCTTTATCATTTACATTTGGAATTATTCCTAATTGAGGAGAAGGCATTTTTCCTGCAGGCCCTAATACTCTACCAAAAGTAGAAGCAACTTTAGGCATAACTTTTGCTTCAGCAACAAAGAAATCGTATTTTTTAGCAAGATTTTTCAATTTTTTCTTGTCTTTGTATTTTGAAAATTCTTCTGGAGTTATTGTTTCAATATTTTTATTTTTAATTTCAAAAAATCCTGCAATTTTTTTATTTTTTATTTTATTAGGAAGAGTCACAAATGTATTAATATTGTTTTTTTTAACACTAAATTTTTGTAAGTTAACAACTAAATCTACTGATTGTTTAAATTTTCTTTCCTTACTATTCTTTCTTAAGTTTTCTAATGCTTCTTTAAGTTGTTCTTCTAATTCTGCCATATTTTTAACCTCCTACATTATGCACCAGAGAGTCTAGAAATTAGTATCTCCTGATGATGTAGTTAATTGGTAAAATTCAATATTTTTCAGGGTTTTTAAATTATTTGGTTTTATTTGATGAACCATGTTTGAAAAAATATATACAATACAGCGATTATTGAAATAGTTCCTTTTATTGCAAGGAATCCTGGAGAAGTTATGTTCCAAAGAGGAAAAGTTAGAATACCTATTATTGTAGCCAATGCACCAATAGTACTAGTAACTAATCTATGAAAATTTTCATCTTCAAAACCTTTGTTTTTTATTTTTTTAATAAGTTTCCATGAATCTGCCTCTATAAACAAGCCAATACCCATAATAGTCATCCAAGCAAATTTAACATAATTAGTTATTTCAAGATAAAGCAATGTTTCGGAAATTATACCAATAAAACCAACAATACTTATTAAAGATAAAACAGATTGAAATGTTTTCGCTCCCTCTTTCTTCTTCTTTTCTCTTTGAATTTCCCTAAGTTCTCTATTTTTTATTCTTAGTTCTTTTATTAATTCATCCTTTTTCTTTTCTGTTATTTTTTTAACCTTTTTTTCCATATATGTAAATTATTGATATTTTTTATAAATTTAACTTATTTGGATTCTTATTACAATAATACTTAAAAAAGAAAAAATATTTTTAATAGTATGGAACTTATAGCTTTATTATCATCTGGAAAAGGAACTTGGGCTCAAGTATCTGGTTTAATGAAACACCGAGATTGGGATAAAATAATTCTGCTTGGAGATGATTTTGCTAAGGAATTTTCCCATGAAAAGGATTTTGAGTTTATCAAAGTAGATTTATCAAAAAGAATAACAGATTTAACAGATTCTTTTTCTAAAAAACTTAAAGGAAAAATTAATGGAATGGAAGTTGCATTAACAATTGCATCTGGTTCAGGAAAAGAACACATGGCTTTAATGTCTGCTTTAATTAATTTACCTGTTGGAGTTCGTTTTGCTGCTTTGACAAAAGAGGGAGTGATTGATTTGTAAAATGAAATTAGAGGGGATAATCTTTCACGGGAATTTAAAAGAAATCAAGAAAATGAAGTCTGCAATAAAAAGAATTCCTAATGAAACTTTTAAGGACAGAGGTTTTAACCATGAATATTTTGATGTTGAAATGAAAAATGAGTTTGTTGCAATGTATCCTAGAAATGCAAAAGCCCCTTTAAATTTTTATGCAAAAACTTTGGCTTTTGTAGAAAATAACCATTCAATTCTACAAATTGGAAACACAAAATATTTAGCATATCGTTTTAAAGGATATTCTGAGAAGAATTTAGATTAAATCTCTTCTTTTTTAATCTTCAACTCATTTTTATTTTTTGCAAGAGCATAAGCTCTTGAACGTTCGTGTTCTACAATAAACTTGTAATTCTCTCCTATGTTTTGCAATTCTTTTTCTAATTTTTTTACAAAATATTTCATTTCTTTATCTCTTGGCATTTTATCATAACCTAATCTTTCTCTTGCAAAACCTACTGACATAAAACCCTTGCATTCTATTATTAATGGTTGAGATTTTTTAATCATCTGAGCAAATTCACTAATATGTTTGTCTTCCATATTTAGTTCTTTAATTAAATTCATTCTAAAAACAGTTCGAGTCTTTTCTCCTAATTGAGGCATTAATTCCAAGGTTTTATTTAATTTTTCCCATGCTTTTTTATCCTCACTATTAACAAGCCTATCATATAGTTTTTTATTCCCTGCCATTACTGAAATATATAATTGTGTTGGAAGTTGGTTTTTTTCATATAGTTCTTTTAGTTTTTCAGGAAACCCTCCATTGGTTACAAGAAAACTTGTTTTACCTCGTCTCCGAAATTCTTCTATTAAAGGACCTATTTTTGGATAAAATGTTGGTTCCCCTAAAAGAGAGATTGCAAATTGAGTGGGTTCTAAAGCTTCTTGGTACTTTTTCATGTTTGCTTTACTAACAGTTTTATCTTTTGTTTCAGGGAGAATTTTAAATCCTTCAAGTAATTTTTTTTGAGCTTTAATACAATTATCAATTATTTCTCCAGGAGAATTTATTCCTTTTGTTGAGTTTATTAATTTATTAAAATCAAGTTCAATAGCTCTCCAGCAATGCAAACACTTATTTTGACAAGCAAGCCAAGGAGTCATTTGACAACATCTATGACTTTTTATTCCATAAAATTTTTCTTTATAACAGACTCCTTCATCTCTTAAAGAATTTTTAGTCCAACGACAAATCTGCACAGCTGAATGATTTCCAACAAATCGATAACCTTGCTTTTTCATTCTTTTTCTAATATCTTCTTCATTCATTTTATTAAAAAAAACAAGAACTACTTAAAACTTTATAAAAAACTCAAACCCCAAAAAATCATTATTAGTAATACTAAAAACAATAAGAAATTAGTTGAAAATTTAAACCAATTCTTAGCTTTTTTTTCTGATTTTGTTAAGCTATAAATTGTCAAATAGAAAAATCTTCCTCCATCAAAAATTCCCATAGGAAGCATATTAATTAATGCAACTCCAAAACTAATTAAAACTAACCATTCAAAGAAATTTTCAAGAATTATTCCTAATTCTGATTTTGCTTCATAATAAATCCCAGGTTTTCCTATCCCCGGCATTATGGCTTTATGCCCCCCAATTAAAGGTCTTTGTAAAACAAAAACTCCCAACCATGCTTTATCTTCCTCATAAGGGCTTTCTTGAAATTCTATTTCATAATCTCCTTTATTTGTTTTTATGATTACTTTTTCTTTTGGAGAATAATCTGAAATAATTTCTGAAATTTTTTGAACACTTGTTATTTTTTGGTTTCCAATATATTTGATGATAAACTCTTCCCTATTTGCATTTTTTTCTGATTTATCTGTTCCTATTTTTGATACTGGAGGGGAAAGATATGCCTTTATTGAATTTTCTGAGGTCATATTTTTATTTTCTAAAATTTTTTTTGTTATTAGATATTCTTTCTCTTGTGTTTTTAATATTCCTGTTTTATTTCCTATATTTTCAAGGAGAATTTCATGTGTGGGGTTATCAAGAGTGATATTATTTATTCCTGTAATATTTGCTAAAGGGATTGCTACTAAAATACTATTGTCTGGAATAACATTTACTCCTGCAGGATTGAACATTGTAGAAAGAATTAAAAGAAGAATACCAAAACTTACAATAGCAGTTAATAAATTTGCAAATGTCCCTGCAGCTAAAACAGCCATTTGTTTAAATGGAGATTTATTTTCCATACTTCCTTCATCTTGCTCAACAAAAGCAGCTAAAAATATTGGAAGGAAAAAAGGAAAGAACCCAAAACCAGTAGATTTTATTTTTATTCCATATCTCCTCATAAAAATCCCATGAGCAAATTCATGAAAAATTGCAATTATTGCTAATATTAAAATAAAATAAATAAAATAAAAAGGAGGAAATCCTGGAATTACTTTATCCATATAAGGGAATATCGGAGTTATTGGAGGAATTTTAATAGCCTGAACATATGATGGGAGAGCAATATAGATATAAACAATTTTTCCAAATAAATAAAGCATAAAACCCATTAATAAGTAACCTATTGTTATTGAAATATAACTTAAGAATTTTAAAGTCTTTTTATATTTGCCACCAATAGAATCAATTAATTTCATTCCCCATTTTGTCCTATAAATAAAAAGCAAACCTTCTCTTTTCAAGTTTTTTTTGTTTTTATATAAAAAGAAAGACACAAGAATTACAAATATTGTTAATAAAATTAAGTCATATGCTTGAAAATTCATTTTAATCACTTCCTTTTTAGGGGTCTAAATGCAGTTGCACTACAATTTCTACATTTGATTTTTCCTTTTAAGATTTTTTGAGGATCTGCTCTCATTTTTGTAGCACATTTTTTACATACAAAAATATTCTTGAACATTCTACTTTGAGCTTCTGGAATTTTTGTTGCCATAATTAATTTAGAATTAAAGTGTTTTTAAAGGTTTTTGATTAATTATAATTTCCTTTTAACAATCTTTTCACCTTCCACATCCCAATATTCGCAATTTCCATTTTCTTCAAGAGAATTAAAAACTTCTTGATCTGGACAAGAAACTTCAAGGGTTTCAAAAGATTCTAAATCCATTATACTCGCCTTTTTATCTGCCTTAGAAAGAATTTGAGCTTTTCTTTTTTCTACTATAGGAACTTCTATTTTTTCATGTCCTGGAACAACAAAAACTTTTTTCTGTCCACTAACAATTCCAACAGCCTCAATTTTACATTTAGCATGTCCATGTTTCCCTGTTTTTGAGATATCAACATTTTTAACCATACAAGGAACACCCTCAACAATAATATTTGTCCCCTTTTTTGCTTCAGTAGCATTAATTATTTTCAATACCATGGAATTCAAAACCACTTTTTATTTATAAAGTTTATGTAATAATAGAATAAAAGAACAATAATTCTTTTAATATGCCTAATACTACAATAATTATGAAAAAACTTTCTAACAAATTAAAAAAATCCATATTAATTACAACTTTCCTCACTTCTTTATTTGTTAATACTAATTCTCAAGTACATAAAAGAAATGTTTATGGAATGAGAAATTATACTTTTTCTTCTGGAGTGAGTGTTTTTAGATTTAATGATTCAAGATTGAATAATTCTTATGGAATTTTTCCAGGTTTAGAATTATCTTTTACAAAAGGCATTAAAAGAATAGGAGATATAGAAACAAGTATTTTTTATGATAGTAAACCTGCAAAAGGATCAAATAGGTATGAATCTGGTGCTTGTTTAAATTACTTTAGGGCTAGTGCTTCAATTAATGATTTCCTTTTTTTAAATAAACCCCCTCAAGAAGAAAAATTTCATTTTGGATTTGGGGCTTATTATGCTAGACTAAAAGAAAGTTTTTTTTCAGAAGAAGATCCAAATACAAGACTCTCTTCGAATTATGGGTTTTTTGGTTTATTAGAATATGATGTTTTAAAAGAAATTAATTTAAATAAAAATAAAATTTTTAATTTATCTTTAAAATTTTCTCCTTTTATTTCTTTGAAAGATGAAAATGCGAATTTGCCTTCTGGAGGATTTTCAATTGGAGCTAAATTAAAATTATATGATCCTTTTTAATCAAAACTCTTAAAAACATATCATTGATTATTTTTCTATGGTAGAAAAACTTCAAAAAGGAGATTTTATTGAAATAGAATTTACTGGAAAGATTAAAGATACTGGAGAGCCCTTTGATTCAAATAAAAAAGAAGTTCTCAAGGAATTAAGTCCTAAAGAAGTAGATAAAAAGGGAAAACCCTTTATTTTTTCTTTAAGTAATGGAATGTTTCTTGAAGGAGTAGATGAATTTCTTCAGGGAAAAGAACCAGGAAAAGAATACACTATTGAATTAACTCCAGAAAATGCTTTTGGAAAGAGAGACCCTAAAAAAATTGAAAGAGTTCCTATTAATGTATTTAAACAAAATAATTTGAATCCTCAAAAAGGAGCTGTTTTTAATTTTGATAATAATACTGGAAAAGTTATAGCAGTTTCAGGAGGAAGAGTTTTAGTGGATTTTAATAACTTATTAGCAGGGAAAGATGTTATTTATGATGTGAAAGTTAACAGAAAAGTTACAGATATAAATGAGAAAGCTAAAGCATTTATTAAATTTATATTCCGGAAAGACATTGATTTTGAAATCCAAGATAAAAAATTAATTCTTAAAGCAGACAAACAAATAAAACAATTTGCAGAAATGCTCAAGGATAAGTTTAAAGAAGTTCTTGATTTGGATTTAGAAGTTCAAGATAAAGATTCTTCTGAAAAGGAAGAGAAAAATTCTAAAAAATAAGTTTAAATAGTCACATATTCTATTAATTAATACAATGTTTAAGAATAAATCATTAAGAGAAATCGTAACAGGAAAGGAAAAAACCCTTGATAAAAAAATAACAGGACAGGAAGCTGTTGAAATTTTAAATAATATTGACAGAGAGAATATAAAAAAAGGGATCGATTATATTGATATGAGACCTAGTTTAGGATCCTTTCCTCCGATATCCGGAGTAGGGAGAACTTCTCCTTCGGGAATAGGACAATACATTAAGCAAAAGTTTTCTGATTCCCATGGCAAATACAAGGCTTTTCATAATAAAAAACAAAATTCATACGAACATAGGATGAAGTTATATAGAAATCAAGACACAGATCCGGAACCTTTGGAAATAGAATTTACAACTAATTCCTTAATAACTTCTTAACACTTCCTTTAATTGAAGAATAAACATTTGAAAGATAGGATTCTTCTCTATTATTTTCATAATCTACTTTTCCTGAATTTAATTTTTCTTCCAACCAACCCCCAATACCATAAAGCCATTGCTTAAAATTTTCATAACCCGTGTTAATATTTTTTACTTTAACATCTTTTGGAAATTTTCCTTCTTCCCGAGCTTTTTTAATTATTTCTTGGTATTCCTTAAAATGTGAAGGAAATGTAACAAATCCTACCTTATCTCCTTCTTTCACCATCTCGCCTAAATATAAAACATCCTCTTCACTATCTTTTCCTTGTAAAATCCTTATATCTTTTGGCTTTAGACCGTAGTTTCTCAATTCTTTATAGTATTTATGTCTGTGAGAACCTTTCAATTTCCCTGGTTCAACATAACCTGTAATAACTATTTTCTCTGGTTTTTCTTTATCCATCTCTTCTTCAGCTCTCTTACTTCTCTGTTCTTCCCATCCTCCTGGCAAAACTAGATAATCCAGAGTTTTCTTATTGCTTGTAAATAAAAGAACAAAACCTGTTAAAAATAAACCCAGAGGAAGGAGATTAAAAAAAGAAACATCGCTAAAATAACTAGAGACAACATTGCCTGTTATAGAGAAATTCAAGTTAAATGAGATAATCACTAAAGAAACTACAATCAAAACAAATCCTATCCTTTTAAAATCCATAATAAATCAGGTAAAAAAAGATATAAAAAACTTACTAACTACACTATAAAATGCTTCCGGAAAATGATAAGCTATATTTGAAAGATAAAAAGACATTTGATAAAATTTCAGAAGAGCTTTTTAAAAAATTAGATTATTCTGAAAAACCAAATAAACAACTTATAATAACTTTTTCAGGAGTCCCTTGTTCGGGAAAATCATATATTTCTGAAAAAATTAAGCAGAGATACAAAGGAATAAAGATAGATTCTGACGAAATCATGAAAATAAATAGCCAGAATAAAATAGTAAATAACACACAGGAAAATGAAAAACTAAAGAACCTTTACATATATTCTTTCTTGAGAGAGCTTCCTTTAAAAAATAAGCTAGTAATTCTAGATAAAAGCTTTGACAGAGAATATGAAAATTTCTTTAGGGTTTGTAAAGAAAACAACTTAGATTATTTTATAATCCAGATAGAAATCTCTAAAGAAAAGATGATTAAAAGGATAAATGAAAGGAATAGCAATAATCTTGAAAACTGGCTTCCAAGAGTCAATAAATGGATGCAAGAACATAGGGACTTTAAGAAAAATGTAAAGCCTGATTTAATGTTAAACGGAGAAAATCCAAATTTTAAAAAACTCTACAATGAGATTGATAAATTAGTTAATTAAATAATTATCCTAATTTTACAACAACAATCCTTTTAAATTCAAGAAACTACTTTTCTTTAATATGGACGAATATAATGAATACTCGGAATCTGGTCAAAACAATTTCTCAAAAGGAAATGAAATAGATAGGGAATTAGAAGAATTAATAAAACATCAATCTACAAAAACAAAAGTCATTGGTGTTGGAGGAGGAGGAAATAATTCTTTGAACAGAATGAATGAAATTGGAATAAAAGGAGGACAGTTGATTGCAGTTAATACTGATGCTCAAGATTTACTTTATACAAATGCAGACCAAAAAGTGTTGATTGGAAAAGAATTAACTCAAGGTTTGGGTGCAGGTAGCAATCCTAAAATTGGTGAAGAAGCAGCAAAGGAATCAGAATCAGAATTAAAAAAGAAAATTGCTGGAAGTGATTTGGTTTTCATAACTTGTGGTATGGGAGGAGGAACTGGTACTGGGGCAGCTCCAGAGATAGCAAAAATATCCAAAAAACAAGGGATTTTAACAATAGGAGTTGTAACTGCTCCTTTTACAATTGAAGGTCAAAAAAGATTAGAAAATGCTTCTTTAGGATTAGAAAAAATGGAATCTATTGTTGATACTTTGATTGTTATTCCAAATGATAAACTTTTAGAATTAGCTCCAGATTTACCATTACACACAGCCTTTAAAATTTCAGATGAGATTTTAACAAATGCTGTAAAAGGAATTACAGAACTAGTAACCACGAATGGATTAGTTAATTTGGATTTTGCAGATGTTAAAGCAATAATGTCAGATGGAGGTGTTTCTTTAATAGGATTAGGGGAATCAGATTCTGAAAACAGAGCAATAGATGCAGTTCAAAAAGCTTTAGAAAACCCTTTACTAGATGTAGATATTTCAAATGCTTCAGGAGCATTGGTTAATGTGGTAGGGGGGAGTAATATGAGTCTTGACGAGTATAAAGCTATTATAGAAAAAGTAGGAAATGAATTAAGCCCTAATGCAAAAATAATAGGGGGAGCGAGAATCTCTTTGGATATGGAAAAATCTTTAAGGGTTTTGGTAATAATTACAGGTGTAAAAAGTTCTCAAATAATGGGAGATGAAAATAGAGATTTGAAAAGACATCAGGAAATAGAAGACGAATTAGGTATTGAATTTTACGAATAAGATAAACTTAAAAAACCTTCTTTCTATAAAAAAATATGAAAAAACATTTTCAAAACTTAAATAATTTTTACAAGAAATGTAAGAGAGTATGGCATGTTCTTAAAAAGCCAACAAAACAAGAGTTTCAACAAGTAGCTAAAGTCTCTGCAATAGGAATTTTAATTTTAGGTTTATTTGGTTTTTTAATTTCAGTTATTATGGGCCTTTTTGCGTGAGATTTTTCAAAAATAAGCAGAGAAATTATTATTTAAAAAAGGACATTAAAAAAACCAAAAATTTATAAACCTAAATTTTTAAATACTTCTATCTACTTCTTGAGAAATTAAGAGGTAGCTTAAGCAAAATGATATTTATTATAAAAGTAACAACTAATAAGGAAGAAAGAGCTTTAGAGATGGTGGCAGATAGAGCAAAAAAGAAAAATGTTGATGTTTATGCTGTTTTAAGGCCTCACGGATTAAGAGGATACCTTATTTTGGAAGCAGAAGACAGAGAATCAGCAGAAGAAGCTGCATTCAATCTTCCTTATGTGAAAGGAATTATCGGAAAAACAGTGGATTATCCAGAAATCGAAGGAATGGTTCAACCTTCCATAGAAACAGTTTCTATTGAAGAAGGAGATATAGTAGAAATTCTTTCAGAACCTTTCAAAAGAGAAAAAGGAAAAATTCAAAGAATCGATAAACAAAAAGAAGAAGTTGTGGTTAGTTTATTAGGAGCAGCAGTGCCTTTGCCAGTAACAATTAAATTAGATAATGTAAAAGTTATAAGAAGAGATTCTGAAGAATCAGAAGGAGAAGAAAATGAATAAATTTATTTGGAGGATTTTAAATGCAAGTTAAATTATTAGTTGAAGGAGGAGAAATGAAACCAGGACCAGCATTAAGTCAGAAAATAGGTCCTTTAGGTTTAAACATGGGACAAATAATTCAACAAGTAAATGATGCTACAAAAGATTTCAAAGGATTAAAAGTACCTGTAGAATTAGATATTGACGCAGGAACAAAAGAATTTGAAGTTAATGTTTTTTCACCTCCTGTTTCAGAATTATTAAAAAAAGAATTAGGAATAGAAAAGGGTTCTGGAACTCAAGTTAAATCTCATGTAGGAAATGCTTCTATAGAACAAATAATATCTGTTGCAAAAACAAAAATGCAAAACCTTCTTTGTAATAATCTAAAAACTGCTGTAAAAACTGTGGTTGGGACATGTGCTAGTTTAGGGGTTTTAGTTGAAAATAAATCTGCAGTTGAAATAGGTAATGAGATTGATAAAGGAACATTTGATAAAGAAATACAAGAAGAAAAAACAGAAACTCCCGAGGAAAAAAAGAAAGAATTAGATGCATATTTCAAACAAGTTTCTTCTAAACAAAAAGCAGCATTAAAGCAAGAAAAAGAAGCTGCTGAAGAAAAAGAATCAAATAGTACTGCTGAAAAACCAAAAGAAGGTGAATCAGAAAAAAAGGATGCTAAAAAGTAATTAGCAAAATTTATTAAGTGTTTTTTATTTCTATCTAAATTAAGGGGATGTGGGGTAGCCTGGTTAGCCTATGAGGTTTGGGACTTCATGACCCCGGTTCAAATCCGGGCATCCCCATGTATCTTTTCAAAAAAGATACACTACAAAACCAACCTCTGCCTAGAGAAATCTTTTCTATAAAAAATGATTTGAAGTGCTTGCGGTTTCGTTCGGATTTCCGAATATCACATTGGAAAGACGGACGAACTAAAAATTCATTCCTACAAAAGAATTTTTTGTCAAATCCGGGCATCCCCATGTATCTTTTCAAAAAAGATACACTACAAAACCAACCTCTGCCTAGAGAAATCTTTTCAAAAAAGATACTTTATAAAATCAATTTCCACCTAGAGAAATCTTCTCAAAAAAAAGATACACTACAAAAACAAACCTTTCAGAAATTATATTTTCAAAATAAGTCCATTACAAAACTATTCTTATAGAAATTATCTTTCTAAATGAAAGGAGCCCGCCTCTAATTTACACATCACAAAGTTTGATAAAAAGTTATTAACGAATAGTTTTAAAAACCCTTATTTATATGGAAAATCATAATAAAAACCAAAATATTTAAAATGGCTAATAAACTTAAAAAAATTAAATCAGCAGGTAGATTTGGTCCAAGATATGGTAAAAAACCTAAATCAGAATTAATAAGTGTTGAAATTAAACAAAGAGTAAAACAAAAATGCCCTCATTGCGATAAATTGGGCGTTAAAAGATTATCAAAAGGGATTTGGCAGTGTTCCAAGTGTAATAAAAAATTTGCTTCAAATACATACTATATACAATAAAATGACTACAAACTATAAATGTTTTAAATGTGGAAAGAAAATAACTTTAAAAGATTTGGATAAAAGATTTGTTTGCCCTCATTGTGGAAGCAAAATTTTCTTTAAACCTCGAACAAAAACAAAAAAAATAAAAACAGATTAAAATGTCTCAAGAAAAGATTCAGCAAATGCAATTCTTAGAACAAAATTTACAGAACTTAATATATCAAAAACAATCTTTTCAAATGGAGATTTCTGAAACTAAATCAGCTATTAATGAATTAGAGTCTTCAGGAGAAGAAGTTTATAAAATAGTTGGACAATTAATGTTAAAAACAGATAAAGAAAAAACAAAAAAAGAACTAATAGAAAAAGAAAAAACAATAAATTCAAGATTAGATTCAATTGAAAAACAAGAAAAAACAATAAATGATAAATTGGAACAATTGAGACAAGACGTTTTAGGAGATAGTAAAAAAGAAGAAAAAGAGAATAAAAATGATTAATATTCACTATAGTTACGAAATCTTTATAAATCTTCAAATAATATTTTAAATATGGTATTCAAAAGAATAAGAGAAATGTTTTCTGAATCTTCTGAAGAGGGCTTTTCTGAGGACTATTTAGAAATTGATTTGGAACAAGAAAAAAAAGAAAAAAAAGTGCGTGTAAGTTTATTTGTGGTAAATGAATATGATGATGTTAATGATATTCTTAATGCATTAAGAGAAGGATATACTATTGCAGTAATAAATGTAAAACCTTTAAGACAAAAAGATTCTATTGAATTAAAAAGAGCTGTATCTAAAATTAAAAAAACAGCTGATGCTCTTCAAGGAGACATAAAAGGATTTGGTAAGGATCAACCAGACATGATTATTGCAACACCTTCTTTTGCACAAGTTGTAAAAGGCGGACTTCAAAAAAAGAAATCTCAGGAATCTGAGGGAACATTGGATTTGAGTTAATTTTTTAATTAATGATTTCTATTTAAAATTATGAAAAAATTATTTGTGCCTTGCAAAATCAATAAACATTTAGATAAATCTAAAATTTCTCAATTAAAAAAGATTCAGAAAAATCTCTCTATTTTTTATTCTATTCAATATGAAGACATTGCAAAAGATATTAAAAAAAACCTTTCTGATTCTCATAACATATTAAATTTTTCACAAGTATTAGGTTGTTCCAAACCTTCTATTTCTGAAAAAACAGAAGTAATTTTATTAATTTCTTCAGGAAAATTTCACGGAATTTCATTGGCTTATGAAACAAAAAAACCTGTTTTTATTTTTGATAATTATAATTTGAAAAAGATTTCTAAAAAAGAAATAGAAAATTTTGAAGCAAAAAAGAAAACTTCTTACCTGAATTATTTAAATTCCGAGAAAATAGGGATTTTAATATCAACAAAACCAGGACAAAATAGAATTAAAAAAGCCTTAGAATTAAAAGATAAAATTAAAGACAAAGAGGTTTATTTTTTTATTGCAAATAATTTAAATTTTAATGAATTAGAGAATTTTTCTAAAATAGATTCATGGATAAACACTGCTTGCCCCAGATTAGATTTAGATAGTTCTAAAGTTATTAATCTTAAAGATTTATTTTAAAGGGATAATCACACTTTAGCTATTGAGAAAACTGCTTTTAAGGCTACAATTATTGTTGCAGGAACAAATAAACCTAATAGTGCAGCGAATACAGAAGAAACAGCATCACCTATACCAATACCAATTATAGAACCAGTAACACTATCCATCCCAAATCTACTTACAATAACTAATACTGCTCCAGCAATCATAAAAGTTTGAGTATCTTTTCCTGAAACATTCATAAAACCAATTATAATCCCCAAAATAACTAAAATAGCATAGATTTGAGCAGAATATGTTTCCATAGCAGGAATAGGTATTAGGGCTGATGAAACTCCAATAATAATAGCTAAAATAACTCCGACTAGGAATGCCCATGCTCCTAAAGAATTTTCCTTTGATCTTAGTGTCATTTTTACTAAAAAATAAAGTAAATTAAATATATAAAACTTTTTAACTATTCAAAAAATTCCAAAATTATAATCGTTAAATTTATAAAGATGTAATTCTAAAATGATAACAGGGAAGAAAAAAATGGTAAGCTTATTTAAGAGATTAGGGGAGGGAATTAAGAAAAATGCAGTTCTACCTTTAGCTTTTGCAGGACTTAGTTTATTAGCTACTCCAAAAGAATTAAGTGCTCAAGATACCATACCTCCACAAATAGAAATAACTTCTCCAGTAAATGATTCGGTTTATACTGAAAAGCCAATTAATCAATTTACTGTTTCAGATGATTCTTCAGAAATAGATACTTCTAATTCTTTCATAAGATTCAACAATGATACAACTTATAATTGGGATTCTATAAATGGAGAAACTTTAAACCCTCAACAAGGATTGAATGCTTTACAATATTATTTTGTTGATGATTCTTCAAATGTAAAAGATACAACAATTAATTTTAATTTTGATAATATTTCTCCTGAATTAACAATAGGAAGTCCTCAAAACAAAAATCACTATTCAACAAAACCAATTAATAATTTCAGTATATCAGATGCAGTTTCTGTAATAGATTCAACAAATTCTTTCATAAGATTAAATATTTCTGATGTTAACACAATTGGTTGGGAAAACAGCAACGGAGACACATTGAATCCAATAGAAGGAAAAAATGAAATGGATTATTATTTTACTGATACTTTGGGAAACGAAACTTCTGTAACAAATAATTTTGTTTATGATACAACAAAACCAAATTTAGGTGTAACCACTCCTGAAAATGGGATGTATTATTCATATAAACCTACTAATCAATTCACTATTTCAGATACTTACTTGGATTCAACAAATTCTTTCATAAGATTAAATGGTTCTGATATTGACACAAGCGGTTGGGAAAATAGCAATGGAGCAACACTAAATCCTATTGGAGATGTAAGGAACACAATAGAATACTTTTTTACAGATTCAGCAGGAAATAACTCTTCAATATCAAGAAATTTTGTTTATGACACTATCTCTCCAAATTTAAATTCACTTACTCCAGTTAACGACACAATCTATTCTGAAAAGCCAACTAATCAATTCAGTGTTTCAGATACTTACTTGGATTCAACAAATTCTTTCATAAGATTTAATTCAGATACTTTGGATTGGAAAAACAGTAATGGAGACATATTGAATCCCATAGAAGGGCTAAATGAAATGGAATATTTCTTTACAGATTCAGCAGGAAATAACTCTTCAATGTCAAGAAATTTTGTTTATGATACAACAGCTCCTTTTTTTAATGTAGATTCAGTACAAGATGGAATGCATTATTCTTATAGGCCTCTTAATAATTTTAATGTATTTGATCCAATTTCTGGAACAGATTCAACAAATTCTTTCATAAGATTCAACAATGATACAATTCATAATTGGGATTCAATTCAAGGAAATGTTTTAAACCCTAGACAAGGAAGAAATGAAATAGAATATTATTTTTCTGATATAGCTAGAAATGATACTTCCATAACAAAGAGTTTTGTTTATGATACAATTTACCCTTCTTTAAAGGTAGGTTCTCCAAAAAATGATAGTTTATATTTAGAAAGACCGATTAATCAATTCAATATTTCAGATACTTACTTAGATTCAATAAACTCTTGTATAAAATTAAATGGAAACAAAATTGATTGGAAACAAAGCAATGGAGATACTTTAGAGAATCTTCTTGAAGGAACCAACACAATTGAATACTTTTTCACAGATTCAGCTGGAAACACAGTTACTACACAGAAAAATTTTGTATATCGTAATTCTTCTAATGGTTTTGATAAACACTGGTTAATTAATCCATTTAAACAATCTGAGACTCATGTTAGTTCAAGTTATGGTAATGGTGATTTGAATAATGATGGAGAAGTAACCCGAGCAGATGTAGATTCTATAAATAATTTATTAGGCCAAAATGTTCCTAATCCAAAATATGCAATAAATTTAGATGGGCAACCAAGATTAGAAGGAGAAATCTCAAGAGCACATGATAGAGCAGATGTTGATGGCGATGGAGTTATTACTCCTATAGACAAGGCTATGATTTTAAAATATATTGATGAAGGAAATAAATCTTATCTTCCAGGAAGATTTTGGACTAGTCTAACCAATGATGAAAAACAAAGTTGGGTTAGAAACATAGCTTCAATTGATAAATCAGATTCAATTCCTGAAAATTCTACTCCTGGTGAAGTATGGAACAGCAAAAATTATGCAAGACAAGTAGAAATAAATTCAAAAGGAATAAGAAACCTTTCAGATATAACTCAAGAAGAATATAGTTCAACTCTTTCACAAAATCCAGAATCTTTAGAAACATTAAGAAGATTTAACCTTCCTATTTATAGTGTTCACAATACTACAAGTGATGAATGGTTTAATGGGATTTTAACAGAAGATAATCCTCTAGATGCAAATAATTGGTTCTTTTTCAATCCAACAAATGATTCAGAAATAAATACTAACTCTTTAAGTAATTCAAAAATTGAAGTAAAATATAATTATGGTTATAATGAAGGAACAGGGAATTTTATAGACATGACTTTTCTTGAATGGAATATAGATAGTGTAGGAAATCCTAATTTATCCTATTCTGCAAGTTCTAATCGATTTGTTACTGGAAATCCAAATAAAGATAATCAAAATCCTGAAATAAATTTCAATCTTCAAAATAATTCCTCTTATAATAAAAATACTCTTGAAGATTTTATTTTTACAGTTTCAGATACAAGCTCAAATAATAGCAATTTTTTAGATACTTTATGGTATAAATTAGATGATTATTCAAAACAAAATATAAATGTAGGAGTTAATGAAGTTTTCCCCCCAAAAAAATCTCATTTAGATACAATTCAAGTTCCAAAAATTGAAGGAGAACACCAAGTACAAATTTATGCAAAAGACATTGCAGGAAATCATTCAAATAGAACAATTAACTTTATTTATGATAATACTGCACCTTCTCTCAAAGTAAATCATCCAGATAAAGAAGGAGTTTATTCTACACATCCTATAAATGATTTCAATGTTTCAGATGCAGTTTCAAGAATAGACCCATTTAATTCATATATAAAATTAAATGGAAATAAAATTGATTGGGAACAAAGTAATGGAGATACTTTAGAAGGAATGGTGGGAGATACAAATACAATAGAATACTATTTTACAGATAAAGCAGGAAATGATTCTTCTATTACAAGAAACTGGATTTATGATAATACAAAACCAACAATTTCAATAAATAAACCTCAAGGAGAGACAGTGAATGACAATGATTTGGCTTGGGAAATAATTGAAGAGAACTTAGACACAGCTTGGTATACAGTAAATGGAAAATCTTGGGGAATTAACAATTTAGTAGATACAACAGGAGCAGGTTATCAACAAGGAGAGAACTCTATAGAAATTTATGCTAGAGATAAAGCAGGTAATGACACCTCTATATCTAAAACAGTTTATAGTGATACAACATATGAATCAATAGACAAATCCTCTTTTGAAGATTATTCTGTTAAAGCATATCCTAATCCAACTGATGGAGATTTTAATATTAAATATAATTTTGAAAAACCTCAAGATGGTTCAATTAATATTTATAATTTAAATGGAAATTCTTTGGAAAAAGGATTAATTGAGAATGATGTTAAAGGAACTAAGAGATTTAATATAACTGGACCAAGTGGAACTTACATTTATAAGATTAATACTGAAAAAGGTTATAATAAAACTGGAAAAATAATTAAAAACGATTAAGCTTTATTCTCTATAAATTACCAAAAGGTTTTTAAACTTATGTAACTACAGAATTACAACAAAAATGAGATCAAAAATAATGACTCTTGGATTAGCAAGTATTTTTTTATTACTTTTAGTTATGAGTTTTGTTAGTGCTGTTGATTTAGAGGATATTAATTTAATTAATTCTCCTGAAGAAGTTTCTCATGATGAAAATTTTAAAATAAAATTTAATTTAACAAATGGGGGAGTTGAGGGGGATTTAAATTGGAGTTATTCAGATTTTACTTCTTCACAAGAAGGATTACAAATAAGTTTTAATAAAAATACAATAGGCAATGGTTCAGGAACAGAAATAACAGAGGATTATCAAGCTACAGTTTCCTTTAATAAATATCAAACAGGAGTTATAAAAGGAAATATTGGAGTTAGAGGAGAAAGAGAATCTACTACAACTTCATTACCTTTTTCAGTAACTATTAAAGATTCAAAAGATATTTCAGTTTCTTCTCCAGAATTTGATGTAATAAGAGAAAACAAAAAAAATATAACAATAAAAAATCAAGGAAATTTAGATCTAACTTCAATAAATCTTAATTCTTCAAAGAACTGGATTAATTTTTCTGAAAATGATTTTAGTTTAATTCCTGGAGAAAGTAAGGAAGTTACAGTAATGTTTACTTCAGATGTTAGCGATTTAAAATATGGAGATAATGATATAACTATAACAGCTAATTCTTCTGGAACTCATAACACAGGAACATTGAATCTTTTTAGAGATTTCACAGAAGAACAAAGAAATGATAATTTAGAAATAGAAGATTTTGATTTTAAATATGTAGAAGGATATGGGGATGCCAAAGATGCAGAGTTTTATCCTTTAGATAAAGTAAGAACAGAATTTACATTAGCTCTTGAAGATAAAGATGATTATGAAATAGAAGATATTGAAATAGAGGCATCTATTTTTGATGAATTAGGAGATGAAATAGCAACTTTAGATGAAATGGAAATCAATGAAAATGATTTTGATTTAGATGAAGATAGCGATGAAATTGATTTAGAATTAATTTTTAAACTTAGTGAAGATTTTTTAGAAGAAAATGAATTTGAAGGAGATTATACTTTATGGATAAAAGCAGAAGGAACTTTAGAAGAAGGAGATAGGGAAGAATTTGCAGGTAACAAAACAGGTATTTCAGCTAGTTTAGATTTTGAAATTAAAGAAGGAAGTGTTTATATTGAAAATTTAGAAATTGAGGAATCTATTTCTTGTAATTCAGAAATACAATATAATGCAAAAATCTGGAATTTAATGGAAGAGGATATAGAAAGAGATGAAGAGAAAAATGAAGGGATTTTTATTGAAGTTTATAATAAGGATTTAAATATTAGTAAGATTGTTGAATTTAAAGAAGATTTAGATTCTTTGGAAAGTTCAAGTTTTGATGTTTTAATTGAAATACCTAAAGGAATTGAAGAAGGAGAATATGATATTGTTTTTACACCTTATGAAGAATATGAAAAAAGTTTTTTAGATGATATTTACCAAGATATGGGAGATTACCATCCAGCATATACTTCAACAATAAATGTTTCAGGATTATGGTGTAAAACAGTTTATAATGATCAGACAAAATTAGAAATGATTAAAGCAGATCTTGAATCTGGAGAAAAATCAGGAGATGAATTTATTATAAACATAACAATAACAAATCCAGAAGATAAAAAAGTAACTTATGATTTAAGCAATATTACTGTTGATTGGGCAGAGTCAATTTCATTAGGTTCTTCTGAATTAACACTTGAATCTGAAGAATCAGTAATTGTTCAGTTAATAATTGAATCTAAAAAAGATGTTTACGGAGACCAAGTCATAGAGTGGACTATTAGTAAAAATAAAATTCCTGTTGCAAGTTATGAACTTCCAGTAACTGTTAGAGAATCTAAAGGTATTTTAGATTGGTTTGAAGGTTGGAATTGGAAAATTATTATGAATATTGTTTTAGGAATTGCAATTGTAGGAGTAGTTACAGGAATTATAGTTTCATCACATAAACAAGGAAAGAAAAAAAAGAAATTAAAAAAAGAAGATAATAATATTAAAAAAGCAATAAAAAAATAAAATCACAAAAAAAAACCAAAAGGTTTTTAAAGTTGTGTAACTACCCAATTACAACAAAATGATATCAAAAAAATTAACATTAGGAATAGCAAGTATTTTTTTATTACTTTTAGTTATGAGTTTTGTTAGTGCAGCTATAACTTTAAAATCTAGTTCTGCTATGGAAAATATTAATCACGGAACTTCTGAAATTATAAATATTGAAGTTGAAGCAGATGCAAATTGGGATTTATATAATCTTTCTACTTCAATAAATGTTTTAGATGGCCCTTTTTCTGAGGAAAATGTTGAAATAAAAAATTTCAATTCAATAGAAAACGGAACTATTGGAGTAATAAGCCTTGAAGTAAGTGTTCCAAAACATAAACCTTCAGATTCATATAATTTAGAAATAACTTTTGATGGTTATGAAAGAAATCCTACAAACCAAAGCGATTTAAGACCTTTAAATAATAATCCTGTTTTTTACTTAGATGTAAGTGTTCCAGAATCATCTTCTTTATCAGTATCAGATTCAACTTTTACTAGAAAAACCACATCAATCACAGTAAAGAATGAAGGAAACACAGGTTTAACTGAAATTAATTTAACTTATTCAGGAGAATTTGATGTTAATTTTTCTGAAAATGATTTTGATTTAACTGCAGGAGAAGAAAAAGAAATTACTTTGAAACTTGATTCAGATTTTGATGATTTAAAATATGGAGAAAATTCAATAATTGTGAATGCAAACTCTTCTAATGGAGATTATGCTGGAGGAGAGGTTATTTATAATAAAGGATATGCAGGAGATATTTCAAATCTTGGTGAATTAGTATTTGACGAATTAACTTTTTCAGTAGAAGAAGGATTAGGAGAAGAAACAAAAATCTACCCTTTCGATAAAATAAAAATTGAAACTTCACTTGACAACAAAGGAAATTATGATGTTGAAGATATTGAAATTGAAATATGTTTATATGATATTAAAGATGATAAATGTGTTTTAGATGAGGGATATATGGAAATTAATGAAGATGATTTTGATTTAGAAAAAGGAAAAGATATGGATTTGGAAATTGTTTTCACATTAGATCCAAAAAAATTATCTGAAACAAATGATGATTATTCCTTTTTGATTTCTGCTAAAGGAGAGTTAGAAGGAGACAAGGCAGAAGAAGAAAATGTTGATGGAGAAGAAACTGCTACTTCAGCCTTAAAAGATTTAAATGTTAAATTAAAAGAATATTTAGTTATAAAGAATTTAGATTTAGATGTATTTGTTCCTTGTGATTCAGAAATACAATTCAGACCTAAAATTTGGAATATTGGAGATGATAAAATTCCAGAAGATGAGATTTTTGTAAAAGTAGAAAATGAGGAATTAGGAATTAGTGAAGTTGTTGAATTTGACAGTGGAATAAATCCCTTAGGAAGTTCTAATTTTGATGTATTAGTAAGAATACCTGAAGGTGTTGAAGAAAAAATATACCCAATTACATTTACAGTATATGATGATAAAGATATGGAAGAAAAAGATATTTATGAAGGAGGAGTAGATGATGAAAAAGCAATTTATACTTCAAATGTTGATGTTACTGGATTATGGTGTGCACACTTCTATGATGAAGTTAAAAAATCAAACATGATTGATGCAAGTCTTAAAAAAGGTAGGAAATCAGGAGATGAGTTTGTTTTGAATGTAACAATAACAAATCCCGAAGATGAACCAGTAACATATGAGTTAGGATATATTAATTCTAATTGGACAGAATCAATTTCAATAAACCCTTCACAAATAACTCTTGATGTTGGAGAATCAGAAAATGTTGAAATCACTCTTCAATCAAAAGAAAATGTTTCAGGAAAACAAATTATTAATTGGAATATTGGAAAAGATGGAATAGTAGTTGCTGAATTTAAACTTCCAATTGAAGTTAAAAAATCTAAAGGAATCAAAGATTGGAATTGGGAAGCAATTCTTAATGTTTTATTAATAATAGCAATAATCTTAATAATTGTAAAAATAATTTCTATTGCTACTAAAAAAAGTAAAAAGAAAAAATCTTTGAAAAAGAAAAATCAAGGAAAAAATAAAGAGGAAAAGGAACCTTCCAATAAAAATTCAAAATGATTTGCCTTAAAGATAAAGAGACTAAAGAATTTTTAGAAATTTATAAGTCTTTATCACAGATTAATGATTATTTGGATAGTAATAGAAGTGATTTACCTTTAAATCAAAAAGAAATACCTCAATTAATTTCAAATGCTAGGAAATATCAAGAATATTGTCCAGAAAAATTTATTCCAGAAATAGAAAAAGTAGAAAAATTTTATAATTCTTTAGAAAAAAAGTTCAAATAATTATTTAAAGTCAGTTCTCATAAACTTTTTATGGTAAAATTTAAAAAAAATTATTTTAAGAATTTTATATTAAGGTATTTGATTTTAGTTCTTTCTGCACTTCCAGGATTGTATATTTTTTATTGGATTTTTACTCCTTTAACTGTTTATCCTGTTTATTGGATATTAAGTATTTTTTATAACACTTCTTTAAATGGAACAACTATTTTTTTGGATTCAATACCTTTGGAAATTGTAGGTCCTTGTGTAGCAGGTTCTGCTTATTTTTTACTTTTGATTTTGAATTTATCAGTTCCAAATCTTTCTTGCAAAAAAAGAATTAATTCATTACTTTTCTCTTTTGGAATCTTATTAGTTTTAAATATTACAAGAATAATTGTTTTAGGAATTTTATATGTGAATGATGTTTCTTCTTTTGCTTTAATCCATAAAATTTTATGGTATTTGGGAAGCACAATTTTTGTAATAGGAATTTGGTTTTTGGAAGTTAAAAAATTTAAAATAAAAGGGATTCCTTTTTATACTGATTTCAAAATTCTTTTAAAACAAATAAAGAAAAAGTAAAATGGTTTTTGATTTATTGCAAAGCATTTATTCGAGTATTTTATTAATTATAGAAAATCTTCATTATTTTGGAATTTATTTTGGAATGACTATTGAAAGTTCTTTTTTTCCTTTTCCAAGTGAGGCAATTTTAATTCCAGCAGGCTCATTAATTAAAAAAGGGAGTATGGATCTTGTTTTAGTTTTCTTTTTAAGTGTTTTAGGAAGCCTTACAGGAGCTCTTATAAACTATTCTATTGCACTTTTTATTGGTAGAAAGGGTGTTGAAAGGCTAGTTTCAAAATACGGGCATTTTTTATTTATTAAACAAGAAAGTTTAAAGAAGTCAGACAGATATTTTGAAAAAAATGGAGAAATAACCACCTTTATTGGAAGGCTTTTTCCAGTTGTAAGGCAATTAATTTCACTTCCAGCAGGATTTTCAAGAATGCACTTAGGAAGATTTTGTTTTTATACTTCTCTTGGAGCAGGAATATGGACTTTAATCTTAATTTTTATTGGGTATTCAATAGGACCAACACCTTTCACTTCAATAGAGAATTTATTTAAAGTAATTTTAATTCTTGTTTTAGGAATAATTGTTTTGGTTTATTTTATAATAAAAAAGAAAAGAAATTTTAATAAAAATTAATTATCATTCAATTATCTTATTAACTTTTACAAAACCTTCTAACATAAATCTTTCAGTTGCTTTTAATATTTCACAATCTTTAACAGAAACTTCATAACAAGAAGGACCATATTGGATTATCTTGGTTTCTTCACCTTTTTTAATATTTAAATAAGTGTATCTTCCTAATTCATCACAAGTTGTATTTTTATCTGTTAAAACTTTAATATCTATAAAATTATATAAATTTTGTATATTTGCAATTCCTATTACTCCGTCACCT